>JBGOUS010000126.1:0-3993 GCA_041477675.1 Nitrosopumilaceae archaeon | reverse complement strand
GTCGATGATCCATTATCACTTTACCTTCTTGACATCAATACTATAGTGGCAAATCTCTCAGGGATTCCTGCAATTTCTGTTCCGTATGAAATTGCACATGGCCTTCCAATTGGAATGCAATTATTTGCAAACTCTCTGCAGGAAATATCACTGCTACAGGCTGCACGTGCATTGGAAAAAACAGTACATCTTCCAGGAGTACCCATTTGACAAAGATTGGTTTAGAAATTCACTGTCAATTGACAAAGCTTGAAAGCAAGCTATTTTGTCCATGCAAAGCAGATTACCGAAGCTCAGACATTAACGCAAACATATGTCCCATTTGTATAGGGCTGCCGGGTTCCTTGCCGCTACTTAACAAAAAAGCTGTTGAAAAAGCAGCAATGATTGCAATGGCCTTGGGATGCAAGACTCCACAAAAAATTGCATTCTTTAGAAAAAATTACTTTTATCCTGACTTGCCAAAAAATTTCCAGATAACACAATACAACGCATACGGTCCAACAAGCATAGGACATGAAGGCAAAGTCCTCATAGAAGATAAAGAAATTAGAATTAGAAGGATTCAGCTAGAAGAAGATCCTGGAAGACTAGTCTATGAGGGAGCTTCTGAAAAAACCCAGATTACACTAGTAGATTATAACAGAGCTGGCACACCACTAGTTGAGATAGTAACAGAGCCTGATTTTGAAACACCAAAACAAGTCAGATTATTTCTAAACGTCCTTGCAGACCTTGTTGAAAACCTAGGGGTATCGGACCCTTCACTTGAAGGCGCATTAAGAGTTGATGGAAACATTTCAATCGAGAAAGGAAACAGAGTAGAAATTAAAAATGTAGGTTCGTTTAGAGATATAGAAAAAGCTCTACACTTTGAAATAACAAGGCAACAAAGTCTTGCTGAACGCAAAATCCCAATTCCTACGGAGACACGTCACTGGGATGAGGCACGAAAAATTACCGTATCTGCAAGATCAAAAGAAGAAGAACAAGACTATCGTTATTTTCTTGAAGCAGATATTCCATGGATATTCATAGACTCTTCTGTCATTGACAGATTAAAGAAGAACATGCCAGAAAGCATCAGCTCAAAAAAAGAAAGATACATCAAAAAATATGGGATCCCCTTACAGGTTGCAGAAGTATTATCCTCTGACAAGTTCTATTCTGATTTGTTCGAACAATCTCACAATGAAAAAAATGCAAAAGAGATTGCCAATATCATAACAACAGACCTGAAAGGATTTGCTGATACTAAAGAACAAAGAGAACAACTTAAACTTACTCCAAAACATCTTTCTGATTTGGCTGATGCTATGACCCATAACACCATAACAAGAAACTCTGGTAAGATTGCTTTGCAAGAAATTGTGAAAACTGGGAAATCTCTATCAGAAATCATTTCTAATCTTGATTTGGGACATGTTGATGACGAATCGTCATTATCCAAGATAATTGATGATGTTTTTAGTGAAGAACAAAAAGCAGTGTATGAGGCAAGAAATAACTCTGATACGATAAACTATCTTGTAGGAAAAGTAATGCGAAAAACAAAAGGCAAGGCAGACCCCACACTAACACTTGATATTATAAAGAAAAAACTAGATTCCAAGTAAAGACACAGTCTCGCCGTCTGTGTCTAGAACAATTGCTCTGCCAGAATATTCCTCTGGATCCAAGGAATAGATTGCCCTTGGCTTGAATATTATGACATCAGGCAATTTGTCTTGATTTAGTCTCTCAAAAACCTTGGCTGATGTTTTTCCAGTAGCAGAACGTGTTATCATATCTATGAGCTTGGTTTTTTCTTTTTTATCCTCAACAAAAGAGATCTTGCCTTTCATCTGAAATCCTTTTAATTTCTTTTTATCAAAAACTGCGATGCTTACCCATGGCAAGGATTGAAAGTTGACATGTGATTTATGTTTAAAAAAATCAAGCCAAAATATGGAATCATCAGAAAAGTAAAAGGCAGTCCTTGGAGAAATATTGGCAACGCCATTAAGATCCACCGAACCTACAACGATGAATTTCTGCATACGTAACATTTCCTGAACTTCTTTTGTGATGGCTACCAACAAACCATTTTCTTCTCCTCATTTAATTAAAGTACCGGATGATTATCTATGATGAGAATTACGAGTGATTGTTAAAACTCTGTATATGGCATGTTGAGTAATTGAAATCAATCAATTAACATTCCAACTTTAACAGCTTTAATCTTTCCTATCGGTTTATCTTCAAACCGATCATAGTAATTGTAGGTTCCAGGGTTTTTCGAGTATATTGTAACGGTGTCATTTTCTCCAGGTCTTAGTGCTTTTGTGTGTATCTCTAGTCCATCGACATAAAACATGTGGGAGATGGTGTCTTGATTTATTACAGTAAGGATGTACGCAAAATCCCCTGTTCTCATCACTAACGTCGGATTGATATCTTCATTTCCCTTCAGCCCGACTATTTTTGTTTCACCATCTATGTTTCTAAAAGCTACTGTAGCTTCCATATGTTCCTTGAAAAAAATTGGTACCTGTCTAATATTTCCCTGACCTATGAATCCAACTAGTAGAGAAAAAAACACCATTCCTCCAATAATGAAACATATAATAATTTTCTTGTCATTTTTCATTGATTAATCTAACACGTTTGTTATCCTTGTTTTAAAAACTCACTAAAATCTCAGATCTGATAATCAATGAAAATTTGTAAATTATTTACTAATAGTCGTGTTCATCAAACTCTGGTCCTAACGCGATACTGGCAATTGTAGTATTTGGCGTTGTACGACAATTCATGGTTGTTTGAGGCAAGAATTGGTGAAACATACGTTTTAGTAATTGTTCTGTAAAAAGAGACCAACGCATACCCAAATTGTGTTGTATTATAAAATGATGAACGCTTCCCTCTGTCCTGTGATCTGAAGTCATGCCAGAAGCTCTCATGTAATCTTCTAGAGATTCGATTGCACGTTTCAGATCATAATTTCCTTTCATGAACATGACCCAATCTTTTATCAAAGGAAGGATGACATCAATGATTTTGTTAATTTCATCGCCTTCCATTTTCTCGCCAAGTGTTTTAAGGACGTCTTTTGGAACAGGGATCATGCCTATTATATTTGCAAATTTGTCCCACTGTGTGTATTTTTCTAAAATCTGTTTCACTAGCACATTTTGAGAAATTTCTTTTTGGGTTGCTTCTGTTTCAAGATCCTCTACAAGCTTAGCTGGGAGCCTGTACGTTATACTGCGTGTTTTCTCATGTTTTGATTCATGCGGCTTTTGAGTAACAGAACTTTTCAATGATATTTTGATGTTGTAATATTATTTTATCCTATTGTACCCTTTCTCATATCGCCCTCAAGCAAACCACGGCCAATGTGTATGTCATCAACGTGCTTTGAGAGTATTTTCTTGTTTTCAAACTGTGATGAGCAATATGGACAAAATATCTTATCTGAGACTAGTTCTGGTAACGTAAAAGCGTCTTCTTTTACATTTCCACAAACCATTTTTTGTGTGATTAATCCAATAGGTCGTTTATCCATGACTACCAATCTACGGATATCATTTTTCTTCATTATTTCAAGGGCCTCTCTTACAGTTGCGTCTTTTTGTATGGTAATTAGTGGACTTTTTGTAATTTTTTTAACAGTTGTTTTTTTTGGATCTAGTCCTTTTGCTACCACATCATGAAGAATGTCTTTTTCTGTCATGATTCCAATTATCTCACCGTGTTCAAAAACAAGTATACTGTCAACTTTAGAATCTACCATAGCTTTTGCGGCATCATGTATGGTTAGATTACTTGCAACAGCAGTCATCTTTGGATTGGTAAATTTTATGACAGGTTCCTTGAGCAAATTTAATGCCATGTGTTTATTTTTAAAAACAGAAATTCAACTTAAAGGTTGTTAAGTAATACCATGCCTGATTCTCATCGTTAATATTTTTAAAAGGCTTATTATTTAATAAAAAAAGATTATAAAAAATG
>JBGOUS010000127.1:0-3978 GCA_041477675.1 Nitrosopumilaceae archaeon | reverse complement strand
GTATGTGATCCTACCTGTATTGGCCTATCACCAGTATTTGTTACGAGAATTTTTACGGTCTTTCTATTTTCATTTGCTATGATTGGTTGTTCTGAAATGAAATATTCTCCAGGTATCATATCATTACACTATTGGATTATGCACCGTTACTAGTTTTGTTCCGTCTTCAAATGTGGCCTCGACTTGAATTGTGTGAATCATCTCAGGCACGCCAGGCAACACATCGTCTCTTTTTAGTACTTTGTTTCCAGAGACCATTAAATCTGAAACTGTTTTTCCATCCCGTGCACCTTCAAGTATATGATCCGTGATCAAGGCAACTGCCTCTGGATGATTTAGCTTCAAACCTCTTTCCTTTCTCCTCTGCGCTAACTGTGCTGCCACAAAAATACTGAGTTTATCAAGATCTTTAGGAGTAAACATCATTACTTTAGGTATAAAGGCGTTCTATTTATTAATTAAAATATAAAATACGAAAAGATAATTTTGGGCAGGTGATAGCTTTGACGTGTTAAGCTCAACATCAATTGTAGGAAATATTTTTGCTGAAAATGGATCACAAATTCTAAAGGGAAAAACATTCGAAAAACTACTCATATTACGTCACGATTTAGAGAAACACAGACTTCGCAGGACAACTGAGGAAGGCACGGATATTGCCATAATATTGGAACGAGGTTTCAAATTGCAGCATGGTGATATTCTCAAACATGAAACAAATTTTGTTGTGATTGAGCAAATTCCAGAAAAAGTCATCACAGTAAAAACAAAGGAAAATGAAGATGCCTTTGAATTGCTTGTACTGTTGGGTCACATAATTGGAAATAGACACCGACCGATTTCATTAGAAGGCAGATCAGTAACATTTCCAATACAGACAGAATCTGAACTAGAAATCTTTGAAAGACTGTTTGCACCCATAATAGAAAAAATTGAAATGAGTGTTG
Organism: Nitrosopumilaceae archaeon; assembly: GCA_041477675.1. Taxonomy (GTDB): domain Archaea; phylum Thermoproteota; class Nitrososphaeria; order Nitrososphaerales; family Nitrosopumilaceae; genus UBA8516. Next base: position 3,031 of record JBGOUS010000127.1, on the reverse strand, counting down.
AAGAAAAAATCTACAGACCAGACGAGAGGATGAATGTTCATGAACATTGATGATATGTGGCAAGACTTGGGAATGATGCAGATATCAGATTCTTTCTTTCCCACTGGACTTTACGCCAATTCAAATGGTCTTGAAAGTATTTTTCAAAATAATAAAAAAATCACATATCTTGAAGTTGGAAGAATTATTGAAACTCAACTAAAACAGCAAATTGGTCCTACAGACTTGATAGTGGTGGAAAACGCATTAAAATTTGCAAGTGCAAAAGAATTTAACAAAATATTAGAACTTGATATGAAAATTAACTCAATAAAAAACATCAAGGAATTTCGAGAAGCTTCCAAAAGGTCTGGAATTCAGTTATTAAGATGCGTCAGAGAATTTATTACAGATGAAATTATTGAGGAATATCTGAAGTTTCATCATACAGGAATGATTAGTGGATCATATCCAGTTAGTTTTGGTCTGTGTGCCAATGCTTTGGGAATTGGTCCTCAAAAGGCAGGTTTGATGTTCCTCTACGGTTTTACAGTAAGTGTCGTAGGTGCCGCATCAAGAATGGGAATAACTCAACACTATCAGGCTCAAAAAATAATTCATGAATTAAAGCCGTTAATTTCTCAAATTGTAAACGAATGTATGGATAAATCTACAAAAGAGATTTGGCAATTTGCGCCTCATTTAGAAATTTTACAAATGCGCCATGAGAGAATGGATTCTAAAATGTTTATTACATAAACAAAGTGATTTAGAAGATGTCTAACAGAATAGCGCGATTGGGGATTGGAGGACCTGTTGGTTCTGGCAAATGCATGGTAATTGAGAGAGTTGTTCCAGTATTGGCATCCAAAGGATATAGTATAAGTATAATTTCAAATGATGTCATTTCAAAAGAAGATGCAGACAGGATGAGAAAAAATCTAGCAACTGATAGGGGCCTATTGCCAGAAAATCTTGTCATTGGTATTGCGACTGGTGGATGTCCACACACTGCAATTAGAGAAGATCCGTCAATTAATATTTCAGTAATAGAAGAAATTGAAGAAAAACATCCTGAGTTAGATCTTATCATAATAGAAAGTGGTGGAGACAACATCACAACCACCTTTAGTCCAAGCCTTGCAGACTATTCCATTTACATAATTGATGTTGCTGGAGGGGACAAATATCCAAGAAAAAGCGGTCTTGGGATAGAAAGTTGTGACCTCCTTGTGATAAATAAGGTTGATCTTGCGTCCTATGTGGGCGCTAACCTTGATGTAATGGAGCAAGATGCAGTACGTATTCGCAATGATAAACCGTATGTTTTTGTCAATTGTAAAAATAGCACCGGAATAGACAAGGTATCAGAACACATAGTCAAGGATCTCCTTTTTGACAGTCCACCAAAAGTAACACTGTCGAATCGGCAGAGGTAGGAGAAGAGTGGATTTTTCAGATACAGAAGAAATATCAGCTGAAATGATTCAACATAATGAAGAGATAAAACAGCTTGGAGCAGACAAGCCTGGAAAAAATGGCAAACTGAAAATAGTTTTAGATGTTGAACCTTCCTCTGGAAGAACTAGAATAAAGGAAAAAGAATCCGCATTTCCACTTAGTGTTCAAAAGGAAATGTACTATGATCACTTTCAGCCCAAGATGACTCATGTCTATATGGTATCCAGCTCTGGCGGACTTTTACAGGGAGATAGATACCTGATTGATATAATTTTGAAAAAAAATGCACTGGCACACATTACAACTCAAGGAGCTACAAGAATATACGGTATGAATGTCAGTAACGCAATTCAGGTGGTGAATGTATCACTTGATGATGGTGCTTATCTTGAGTTCATTCCAGACCAGATAATCCCCTACAAAAACTCTAGATTTTATCAAGAGATCAACTTTAAAGTGCATGATAATGCCACAATGATTTACTCTGAGATCATAAGTCCGGGAAGAGTTGGCATGGGAGAGCTTTTTGATTATGAAATATGTTATCTCAGGTCAACGGGAAAAAATCACAAGGATGAATTAAGATTCATAGATGTTACTAAAATTGAACCAAAAAAAATGAATTTAAAGGATTTTGTATTATTGGAACAAAAACAAATTATAGGAACCGTATACATTCTGGCAAATACAAAGGATATTGAAAAGATAATTCAAACTTTAGAAAATGAGATTAAAAATTCTGCAGAACTTGAGAGTGGATGGTCTACGATGACAAAAGAAAATGGAATCCTATTACGAATTCTTGGTAATACGACCAGGGATGTTTTTCGACTGGTTTACAACACAACAAAAATAGTCAGGAAGATAGTACTCAATTCAGATTTTCATGAAATACGGAAAACCTGAGGAAGGACCACCAGATTTATTCAGAAGTTCATCGATTGAATTTAGAACCTTTTCAATTCTACAGAGATCATAAGAATATCTGAAAAGCTAGATTTCAATAACCTACGAAGTGTACCACAAAAATGAATTTCTTTAGTTGATACTCAATCCAAAAAAACTTCCACTTGTTATAATATTGTATAAAATGTCAACACCAATTACTATACTAATTGATCCAACCGAGTAACGTACAATCTTGTTGATTCGCTCAGAATAAAGTGTAATTGAGAAAGGCAGTCCTATGGCACTGCTTATCAACATCATCCCGACAATTGATCCTATTCCAAAAACTAGGACAAATGATAAAATAGTTTGCAAGTCATGCAAAGTTGAAAGTGCCAAAACCACTAGGCTTCCACTTCCAGCTAATCCATGTATACAACCAATAATGTATGATTTGTGCCCATGACTATGTGCCTTACCATGTGCATGAGGGTGTGTATGAATTACACCATCATCATGAGCATGAGTATGAATGTGTTTTTCTCCAACTAACTTTCTATTAAGATATGTAAAAAGTCCAAGAATCACAAGCATTATACCTACTCCAAATTCAAATTTACTAAACATTCCACTTGGAATATTCATGGAGAATACAAAAATTAACAAACTTACAATAATTAGTGAAGAAGTATGTCCAGCTCCC
>JBGOUS010000051.1:0-6672 GCA_041477675.1 Nitrosopumilaceae archaeon | reverse complement strand
TATCGGAGGAGACGAAAAAATTAAGTAACATCGTCAGATCTAGTAAAGATGTGATCGTCGATCAGCGATCAGACCAATGGATCGTAACACAGAAATCAGAAGAAATGATAGAGGTGAAATATTGAATTTTAAAATCTTTAAGAATATAGGAGTAAAAAAACAAGAAAAATCTAGTCCCACAGAAACTACAAAATCAGAAAAACTGGTTTCTAAATCTCAAGAAAATCTAAACTTGTTTGGAAGTTCTGTCAGTGAACAAGAGTTTGCTGACGATTCTGACGGAATGAAGAACTTTATCACAGTTTCCAAAACCGGCTATGAAGACTATGGAGTATACGCTGGAATAATGAGGGATCCTACTGCCAAAGGAGGAAAAAGATACATGATAATGGAACCAAGTTTGACTGAAAAGGATAAAGAGAATTTTGAAAAAATCAGAAAAATGCTAATGGTAGAACTTAGCATTAATCTAAGCGACATCCACTCTCGTGCAGATGCTGAAGAACGCCTAAAGAAAAAGATTGTCAGCATGATTGACAAATATGGCCTTGACATCAAACGCAGAAACTTTCCCAAGATATTCTACTATGCCATCAGGGATTTCACACGTTTTGGAGTAATTGATCCAGTCATGCATGATCACATGATAGAAGAGATTAGTTGCGATGGTACCAATATTCCACTCTACATATGGCACAGGGAGTATGAATCCATGCCTACTAACATCATGTTTAAAACAGATTATGAATTGGAAAATTTTGTTCGAAAGCTAGCCTATGTATCCGGAAAGCACATTTCTGTAGCAAATCCAATTGTTGACGCAACCCTTCCAGATGGAAGTAGAATCAACCTTACCTTGGGACATGAGGTCACAAAGCGTGGAAGTACTTTTACCATAAGACATTTCAAAGAAGACCCCATCACAATTATTGACCTTATCAGATCAAACACAATATCATCAGATATCGCTGCATACCTGTGGTTCCTTGTAGAAAATAAATTAACTATGCTAGTATCTGGTGGTACAGCAAGTGGCAAAACCACAACACTAAACGCAATTTCATCTTTTATCACACCTGGCAACAAAATAGTAAGCATCGAAGATACACCAGAGCTAAATCTCCCACATGAAAACTGGATACCATCTATATCACGACAGACATTTACCGCAGGAGGCATTGGAGAAATTTCGCAGTTTGATCTGTTAAGGGCAGCTCTAAGACAAAGACCAGATATCATCATAGTAGGAGAAACAAGAGGCAGGGAAGCTCACACTCTATTCCAGGCAATGGCGACAGGTCACGGAGGTTTTTCATCAATCCATGCAGACTCTGTGAAATCTTGTATCACAAGATTAACTTCTGTTCCAATGGAGGTTCCAAAGGTGCTTTTAGTTACTACACTAAATGCAATTCTTTTACAGTTAAAGCTTCGAATAGGTGACAAATCAGTAAGAAGAGTAATGCAAATTTCTGAAATAGTAGGTTATGATGAAAAATCAGGAGAGATTCTCCTCAGCGATGTTTTCAAATGGAATCCAGAAACAGACAAACATGAATTTTCAGGAAAAAGCATAATGTTTGATAAAATTGCACAAAGACTAGGTTTAACAAAAGACCTTGTTACCAATGAACTTAGCAAAAGAAAAACTGCGCTAGAGTGGATGCTTGCATCAAGTGAGATTCGCAACGCAAGGGATGTGAATGCTACAATAATGGAGTTTTACTCCAATCCAGAAAGGTTCTATGAGAGAAAGAGGTTCCTAACGTGATAAGTTATGTTTAGATTCAAAAGTCATGTCAAAAAGGAGGCAAACCGGGAAAAAAATACCAAGCAGTTTGTTAATTCAAACCAAAAGAACACACAAGTAGTACAGCGACCCCCTGGTCAGCAAATCAAAAAACGACCAAAGGCTAAAGAAAAGGAGGAGGTTTCTGGATTCTATGCGGCAAGTTATAAACTGCTAGGAAATAAAATCAAATTTTTATTTCCACGACTAGTTGGATTAGAGACCAAACTGGACAAGGCAATGATGCCTGTTCCTTACGAAGCATATGTGAGTGCCATGGTAGTAGTGGGAATTATAATAGGTATTGTCTCTCTGGTTCTTGCAACTGCTTTTGTTTTAATCATTCATTTACCAGTACCAGAATTGAATGTCTTCATTCCAATATTTGCAGCTGCAGCAGGTCTTGAAGCTGGCCTTGGCGTAATGTACAAGTATCCAGAAATAAACGTGGGCGCACGAAAGAGACATCTCCAAGAAGAATCTCCATATTTTATTGGGTACATGGCAACGCTTGCAGCAAGCGGATTGACTTTGGAGGGAATTTTCAAAGCTATAGCTAAAGAAGGAACAAAAGAAGAGTTTGTTCGAAGTTCACAATACATAATTCGCAACATAGATGTTTTAGGAATGGACATTATCACTGCTATATCTGATCTTATTCGTAAAACCCCAGCTGAATCTTTTGCTGAACTACTTGAAGGCTTGATCTCTACAATACAAAGTGGTGGAAATCTTAAGGAATACTTTACAGCTTTGGCCAAAGTTCAGATGGAAGAAAAAAAGGCCACTATACAAAAAATGACATCATCCCTTGGAATCATTGCTGAAATGTATACCATTTTGCTTGTAGTGTTCCCCTTGATGGCAATAATCATGTTTTCCATCATGGCCACCATGGCAACTAACTTTATGGGATTAGACATTACGACACTGATGATGTTAATTGCATATTTGCTGGTACCAATTTTTGGGCTGGTGATACTGATAATGGTTGATGGAATGGTGCCAAAGAGGTAAAGAGAATGTTAGAAGAAAAACAAAAGACCCTAGTCAGAACAGGCAAAATGAGAAAAAGAAAATCCCCTGGTTTGAGTACAAAAACAAAACTTAGCTTGGTTTCAGGGACTATAGCCATGGTCATAATTTTGATATCATTTGTCCTTTCAACCATATCTGGAAACACTACCATAAGAGACATGGGAGCAGTAGCAGGAATTTTGGCTGGTGTAATGCCAATAGTTTCTGTAAACATGAGACAAGTCCAGAGAAAAAACAGCATAGATAAAAACTTGCCAATTTTTCTTCTTGGCCTTAGAAGCTCTGTAGCTAGTGGTCACAGCATAATACAGGGAATCTCAGAAGCTGCAAATCGCAAATTGGGTTCACTAACCCCAGAATTGAAAAATCTAAGAGCAAACTTGAGTTGGGGCATGCCAATAGAAGAAGCATTTGATAATTTTGTAGAAAGAGTACAAACAAGAACAGCAAGACGAGTAATGACTTTGCTGCAACTTGCCATGGAAGCTGGTGGAGATGTGGGAGATACCATAGAAATCATCCAGAAACACATTACTGAGATGGAAAATCTGGAAAGAGAACGCAAGTCAACCATGAGACCATACATTTTTACAATATACATTTCATTTGCAGTATTCCTCACTATAGTAGCAATTCTTGTTTTCCAATTCTTTGGACAGATTGAAAAGCTCCAAATAACTCTTGGAGCTGCTGGCGGTGTTCAGGGTGCTGGATTGTTTGCCGGTCTTGTGAATGTAGACATAAAACAGCTTGACAAGCTATTGCTCCACATGAGTATTGTTGAATCAGTATTTGGAGGACTGGCTGCAGGTAAAATAGGAGAGGGCTCGTTTGTTGCTGGTGTAAAACACGTTGTAATACTAGTCGCGCTTTCAGTTGCCGTGTTTACATTGATAGGAGCGGTGTAATAATGAATAAGATGAATCAAGTGAGGAATAAAAATTGAAGTGGTTTCCAGCCAAGAAAAAAGACACATCTGAAGCAGGTAAAGAAAATAATTTAACACAAGAAATGGAAAAACAGCTTGGCCAAAAAGATAAGAGCGATGAACCTGGAAATGGAAAAACAAACCTAGGAATACAAAGTGATCATACAGTGTCACCTGAAATTTCAAAACAAACCCGAAACAAGTTCTTTGATTTTGGTCAGGACGCACAATCAGGATCGGTTGTAGATAAAAAGAATCCACAGGTTCCATCTAAAGAACAACCATTTCCAGATGAAGTAAAAAAGCACCTTTCTGATGATCGTATCAAGGAACAGCTAAGCCAGAGTGAAATAAGCAGACTAGTTGGGATTATTTTAACAAGTAATCAAGACAGCATAAAGCCATATGTGAATTTTGAGGACAATTTGTGGACCTATCCGTTGCTTAAAGATCTAGGTTCGCCAGAACATGTTTCCTCACTGCTAGAAGAATTGTCATCCTCGTCTGAGGGAATCCTGGAAAAAATAGAATATGAAAGATTGCCTGTATGTCCAAAACATCCTCAATACATCAGTAACAGCATCAAGATGTACTGCTCATCTTGTCATTCAAGCGATGTTATGAAGCTTCATCTCATAGAACACACGATTTGCGGTCACATTAATACAAAGAGTGGTTTTGGAGAACACTCTGAACAGCTTAAAAAATGTGAGTCATGCCAAAAGACAATAAAAGACCCAGAAAAAGAATTACGAAAACTTGGAAGATGGTACGAGTGTAAACAATGCAGGAGTCGTTTTGATGATCTTGTAATCAAACTACATTGCAGAAAATTCAATCATGATTTTGATATCAACCAGGCAGACATTGCAATAATCCCGTTTTACAAATTAAAGGTTGACGCAAAATCAGTTTCATCCTATTCGTATTCTCTAGTGCCAAAACTAACATCACTTAAAATTCTTGAAGGATTTACAATAGAACCATCCTCCTCGGTAAAAGGAAAAAGCGGTGTGATGCACAAGGCAAGCATCTATGCATACAACAGGGAAAATAAGACAATCCTAATTGACATAAAAAGCTCCGAGTCTGTAATTGGAGATGCTGAGATAAACTCTATGCTTGTCAAGGTCCTTGACACATCACCAAGTCTGGCCATCCTTGTTGGAATTCCCTCCGTGTCGGAGGTGGCAAAATCATTAGCAGAATCTCATAACATATCAGTAGTAACAGGAAAAGAATTTACGGAGATAGTTGATAGCGTTCAACAGATCCTCAAGTCACGACTATATCTAGAAAAGCCGCTGGATGAAAATTTAGAATAGGAGATTGGATTGATAAAATTAATAAAAAATAAAAAATTGTCTGCAAAAAGAGGAATCAGTTCTATAGTTGGAACTTTGTTGATGGTAGCTGTAGTAGCTGCAATTGGGTCTGTTCTTTTGTTCCAAGGCATGAATAACATAAATAATTTTAATTTCACACTTTCATATCTTACTGGTTCAAAAGACTCTTTATCTGAGAATATCACCATCGAACATGTGAGATTCAATCCAACCACTAATCACCTCAATATCTATCTGAGAAATACTGGTCTCCAACAAGTAGAAATTGATAAAATCACGATGGTTAAATTGGATACCCAGGAATTAATTCTTAATAATAACACTAACACAGTGATTCTTTCATCTGTTCAGAACGACCCAAAGTTTGATTTTAAAAACATGACTCAATTGTCTACCCTTGATTCATTGCTCACATACACCCCATCATGCTCTACTCCCTGCTGGAACCATAACTACTACAATAGCACAGACTACAAGATTTCAATAATCACTACAACAGGAAATTCTTTTGAAACAACGGTGAGGCCGTTTAACTCGTAATCTTGGAGAGATGGTAAGATGACTAGAGGTAAACTATCCATTACTCCGGGGATCGAATCAAAATGTGTGTCAAGATGTTACACATCTACCTTTATGGGTCCCAAAGACACGCAAAAGTTGACAAATATGAAAAGAAGAGGAGTATCTGAAATAATTGCAACTCTATTGCTAATGGGAATAACTGTCGCAGGGGCAGTATTGATCTCGGCTTTTTTCTCTGGCACCAATCTTACCCAAGCTCAGAGTAATACTTCCACTCAAAGCTCCTCTATCAAAATAACAGGTTATGACACAAGAGATCGTACAACACTTTCAGGAATAGCTGGTTTGGATAACAAGTGGGAGGCCAATCCAACGCTTTGCACCAAAAGCTGCAACAGCCTCGCAGTCAAAAACAAGTTACCATCTGCCGGGGGAACAGAATTCATTGTCCTAAAAATTAGAAACACAGGTCCAAACGTAGTAAAGATTCTAACTGTTGAGATAAACAATGTTGAACACAGTTGGAATAACACTTCAGGAATTTTGGCACTGGTAGGACCACCTATTCGGTATCCACTAGATGGACAATTTGAAATAATGACTAGTTCCAATTCACTAACGTCAGATAACAAGCTAACAAGTGATGCTGAAGTTAGTTTGCTAATAAAATTAAGCAAAAACTATACTTCTGACATTGGAATAAACCAACCGATGGAAGTGCGTGTCTTTACAGACTTGGTTGACTCTCCTGCAACATCAATTACCAGTGGCGGTGTGAGGTAGAATTGAAAATGAATGACATAATAAAACCAAGAAAAAGACGTGGCCTTTCAAGCATCATAGGTGCACTGTTTTTTATAATTTTGATGATTGGAACTTTCACAGCATTGCTTGCAGCATTTTCGTATCAGAATGAACTTATCAATACACAGAAAAAATTATCAGATCATCAAACTGCCATTGCACATGAAGATTTTTCCCTCGCTGGAAACACCATCAGTAATAAACTATATGTAACTGTTAACAATCAAGGAACCGATAATGTCAAT
>JBGOUS010000112.1:0-4249 GCA_041477675.1 Nitrosopumilaceae archaeon | reverse complement strand
CCCTGTGAATCTGCAGCTACACCACGCGGATTAAGAAATTGCCCATTTTCAAGTCCGCCGCTTCCCCAAGATAACAAAAATTTGCCATCTGATGAAAATTTCTCAATTCTACTATTTCCGGTATCGGCCACATAGACATCACCATTAGGATCAACTGTAATGTTTTGTGGTAACAAAAATTGACCAGATTCAGTTCCTCTACTTCCCCACTGGGTGATGTATTTTCCAGATGTATCAAATTTTTGAACTAGATTTAATTCGTTGTCAACAACATAAACAAAGTCTTTTCCAATTGCAATTCCAGATGGAACTTGGAACTTTCCGTTTCCGGATCCCTTTGTTCCCCATGTATGCAAAAAGTTTCCATCATTATCAAACTTTTGAATTCTTCTGTTTCCATAATCAGTTACGTAGACATTTCCTTCAGAATCCAATGCCAAGTCTTGTGGAAAGGAGAAAAGACCTGTGATCTGAAGTCCCTCAGAACCCCATTGTCTTATGTAAGAAGGTGCTGTTTCAGCACTGGCATATGAAAAAATTGTACTATACATTACACAAACTATAATCCCAAATACTATTAGTATGAGCCTCTTCAACTGTCATTGGTTCCAAAATACCAAAAAGATCTCAAGAGTTAGGAATTGTTTGGGTTTTTGTCAATTTTTGGTTCGGTTTAGAAGGGTTTGTTGACTTCTCTTGTGAATACGTAGCTTGCTACGACTACCATTACAATAACAAAACCAGAAATTACTGCAAGATCCAGAGCAACTGATACTGCCTGAGTGGTTCCAGTCATCATTCCTCGAATCAATAATACAGAGTAAGTAACCGGATTTAGCCTTGCAACAATTGCTAACCAATTAGGAACAAGCTCAAGTGGAAAGAGTGCTGGACTTAGCATAAAAAGAGGCATACCAAGAAAATTGACGATTCCCCAAAATGTCTCCTGAGATTTTGCAGTAGCTGCTACTACAACAGAGATTCCAGAAAATCCGAGTGAAAACAAGATCACGATCAACATTATTGGAATAAACATCAAAGGATTTACAAAACTTACACCTATTGCAAGTGCAATTCCCAATACCAGACTTGCTTGTAATGCAGAAACCACAGAAATGGCCAACATCTTACCAAGTGCAATAGAGGATCTGGAAATAGGTGATGTCAGCGCCTTGTTCATAAAACCATATCTTCTGTCCCAAAGAGTATTCACTCCTCCAAATATGCTTGTGAAAATTGCAGTAAGAATTATGACACCTGGTGCCATAAATTCGATGTAAGACAGATCATAACCAACAGATTTTATCAATGGTTGTGTTCCTGAAAATGTATTTCCGATGACTATGATCCAAATTGCGGGTTGAATCAGTCTTATTAAAACTCCGCTACGTGATTTCCTATATCTTTTCATTTCTCGCCAGAAAATGGAATATGTATCTGATATTATCATGCCCTAATTCTCCTCATCTTTTCACGTTCTTTTTTCTTATTGTAACCTCCATTTTCGTCACGAAGATCTCTACCCGTATGTGAAAGGAAGACATCATCAAGGGTCGGTTTTGTCAGCGATATTGATTCTATTTTTATTCCAATCTTGGAGGAAGACTCAAAAATTTTTGGCATTACTTGATTCCCATTTGTTGAAAATACAGTAACTTCCTCTCCATTTGTTTTTATGTCCTTTACAAGTTGAATTTTTTGAATTTCGGAAATTAGACTTTCTAGTTTCGCATTAGAATCAATCTCAAAGACTATAACATCGTTACCAAGTGCGTTTTTAAGTGAAAGTGGTGAATTAGTAACTTTGATCTTTCCATGGTCTATTATTGAGATATTATCACAAAGTCGATCAGCTTCCTCCATATAATGCGTTGTAAGAAATATAGACATGTCATATTCTTTGTGTATCTTTTTGATATATTCCCAGATTTTGTATCTTGTTTGTATATCAAGTCCTAGTGTTGGTTCATCCAAAAACAGAACTTTTGGTCTGTGCAACAACCCTCCTGCAATGTCAAGTCTTTTTCTCATCCCACCAGAGTAAGCAATAACCGAGTCATGTTGTCTATCTGAAAGTTCAACTAGATTGAGGATCTCATCTATTCTATTTTTTATTGAGTCTTTTTGAAGGTGATTTAACCTAGCTTGTAACTCAAGGTTTTCTCTTCCTGTAAGATATTCATCAACTGTAGAATCTTGTTGCACATACCCTATCATTTCTCTAACTTTTTTTGCTTGTGATACAACATCAAAACCTGCAACATGTGCTGCTCCAGAAGTTGGCTTTAGCAATGTCGTTAAAATCATAATAGTAGTACTTTTTCCAGCTCCATTTGGACCTAAAAAACCAAAGATCTCTCCGTGGTCTACTGTTATGGAAATATTATCTACTGCTTTAAACCCCTTTTCATAGATTTTTGAAAGTGATTTGGTTTCTACAGCATACAATAAGAAAAGTGGATTTGGTACACTATTAATTGTTAGCAGAATAAAAAATAGAAGAGGTTACTCTTTGTACTCATCTTTTGTAAGTCGTAAAATTACTTTCTCGCCTATTCCCCAAATTTCACTTTTAGGAAACATTCGTTTGCCAAAGAGTCCTTCTGTTACTTCAATTGATATTAGCTCGTTTGTGTCAGGGTCATGGTGCAACTTCTTAACCTTGCCTATCTTTTTTCCATCAATATCCACAACAGGAATATCGCATCTTATAGGTGGAGTAGAGAGCAACACTGACTCATCTGTAAACCTGTCAACATAATCTCTTGACAGATCGTAGTCTTTGTGAAATCCTGCACTAACAGTTATCCCAGTCACTTCAAGAGTGTTCTGGTTTATGTGTATGTGTTTTATCTTACCGTATTTGATTCCTTCTCTGTCTATGACTGCTTTTCCAGAAAACTCGTCAGCTGTTATCAAATTTCTGACTTCTTTCAATCTTGTTGCCATGCACCAAGCTATAGCTTTTGGTTTATTGTATAAGGTATCAGAGTTTTCAATCCAAGGGGTTAAATTATTTAGAACAAGACAACAGATATGATCCTGCATGACGGCCAAGTTTTCAACGCAACTCTAATTACAAAAGGTAGAAAAACTAGCAAGCCTCACGCAGTTGAGCTAAGAGCTGTATATTATAACAAGATAGTGTTCTTTTCCCGAAGAAATCCAGATAGTGATTGGTTAAGAAATGCAATTGTTACTCAAGATGTAACAGTAGAATATGGCAACGAAAGTCATGCTGGCAAAGCATCACTTGTTATTGATGAAGATCTTGCAAGAAAAATATCGCATCTAAAATATTCTGATAAAAGGTCAGAAGCATCAAGGGTTGTGATGCAGGTTAAGTTATGTGAATAATTGTTGTCATACCTCGTCTTTCAACTTCCTGACCATCGATTATTTCTGAGACTATTGTAGTAAAGGATATCACATCACGTTGCTGTGAACATGTAGCATTCATCTTAAGATGGAGATCAAGAAAGTCAGACTCTGCATCAAGTATATTTTCTTCATCGATGGCAACATTTTTTCCTGTTGAGCTAATCAGAAAACGTTTGTCTTTTTGATGCCAACTAAGCTTAACCTTTCGCCCTTCACGCCCTGCTGATTTTACATTGATATCAATAACTCCAGGTTTTGCCATCGAATAACCAGAAGTGTTGTTTACAAACACACCAATTTGAAAAGGATATCCAGCTGTGCTTTCTGCCATTTTTTGAATGCCATCATTCATTACTACATCAACACCTTTTATCGTTGTAGCAACTTTAGCAATCCACTCGTTAGTCCTTTCTACAGTTGCAAAAATTTTATCGCGTCGTCTTTTATCTTCTTCAGGTGGAAGTTTGTAATAATCTACCCAGGCAAGATAGTCATTGCTAATGTCTTTTATGAACTGCATACATGTAACTTTATAATCATCGACATTATCGGTTCTTTCTGATCCCTCGTCATATGGAACACCGTCTTTGTCAAGCGGAAGCATGTTGCTAAATGTTAACCGCTGAGTAAAAAAGATAACCTTATAGATAGATTGTAAAATTTCAGATTTAGTATCATGAGCTTTAGAGTAATTACAGAAGAGGTACAAAAAGAATTAAAATCAAACATGGCACAGATCCGATTTTTATTGATGAGATCACCTGGAATTGCTTTTACAACAATGAATGAGATTGCTACAAAGGTAGGAAAAAAATACAAAATGTCATTACTTCTAAACTTTCCACAAAGTGGAAAGATAGATGATTAT
>JBGOUS010000033.1:0-7842 GCA_041477675.1 Nitrosopumilaceae archaeon | reverse complement strand
GGGTTTACCTGACGCAGAACAACATGTTAAAGAAAACATGGCTGAGCCTAAAATTGAATCTGAAATTTTGGGGTTGCCTTATTCTTGGACAGTAAACAATATTGAATTAACACTTTTTGGCATAGCACGAGTGGAAGGTTATGAGCGTAGCAATCCTTTAGACAATAAAAAGCAATATGAATTAATAATAAGATTCAAGAATCTTTTAAAGACAAGCAATAAAATACCTAGCGGTTCTCTTGGATTCGATAGTTTAAAACTTAAAACAGATGTGGGAAATATATGGGACATAAAATACAATGTTGGAAATTTGACGATGACTGAAACTTTAGATCCAGAGGATGAGTTTATTAGAAATGAATCTACTTTTGAAATTAGAAAAAAAGAAATCCCAGAACATCTTTTAGCTGAGATATTTGGTAAAAAATATGTATTTGCTGTTAAACTTATTACAGATAAGATATATAATGAAAACAACGAAAATTATCAATTCAGGTAGTCACGTAATTCGTTTTTAGTATTCAGAATTTATTCATAGACTGATTACAAATATCTCATAATTCGAATTTTTGTTAAAATATCTAAATTTATCATGCCATCCATTTTCTACTTTGGAACCCTTTTACACCTGGCTTGCATATGTTCATTAACAAAAATTTCATTCATGAATAAAATGATTTATTACCAGTTTATACAAGGACGGCATTATGGCTATAATGATATCAATCATCATTGCGTCTATCTCCATAGTGCTACTTGTCATATATGGTGTCGATGCTGCGATTGGAGGTGGTACAGGTCAGGGTTTTCTACCCTTTGACCACAAAGTCAGAGGTGTTGCGTTAGGTGTTCCTTCAGTAGTACTGCCAATAATTGCATTTTTTATCTCAAAAAGAGATTCTTCAAAGATGCTTGGGATTTTAATTATCATAAGTGGGCTTTTGACAGTTATTGGATCCGTTGCATTCCTTGTCATGCAATCAACAATCAATGCAATGGAACCAGAAAAAAATAGAATGTCAGAATTTGTTCCAGTTATAGCAGTAGGAATTTTTATTATTGTCTTGGGAGCAATAAAAATAAAAAAATCATCTAAATCCGTATCTACATTATAGTATGAAAATTTGCACAAAGTGCAGTAAAAAAATAAAAAAAACATATTCTTGTGATCATACTGACGATAACGAATTTTGTATAGAATGTTATACTGAGCTTCATTATTATATGACAGAATCTCGGTGAGCCTATGTCGATAGAAACATTTGTACAGTGGGTTATTTCGTTAGTTTCAGATTATCTGTATGTAGGAATTTTTACTGCGGCATTACTAGAAACAATATTTCCTCCAATCCCAAGTGAAGCAATATTTCCATTAGCAGGATATGTCGTATCAAAAAACAATATGCCATTTTTTCATGTAATAGGTCTTGGAATCACCGGAGCTGCTGGTTCAACCACTGGTGCATTTGTGATTTACCTCGTAGCACTTAAGATTGGAAGGGAAGGACTTGCTAGATATTTGAAATTTGCACGCATTACAGATGATCATATGAAAAAGGTCGACAGGTGGTTTGCACATCACGGTGAAAAAGTAGTTTTATTTGGAAGAATGGTGCCTGGGATTAGGGAATTAGTTTCAATTCCGGCTGGTTTTCTTAAGATGAAAATGTTAAAGTTCCTAATCTTTACATTTGCAGGGTCTTGTGTGTGGGGAATTTCCTTGTCTATTGTGGGTTACTATTTCGGCGTCGCATCTGTGCACTTTTTTGGATGAAACTTTTTATTGCAAAAACCGTGGGTTCTATCTATGAAGACATTAATTCTTACAGGAGGGTTTGGAAAAAGACTGAAACCAATTACAGATTATGTACCAAAATCTCTGATACCCATTAACAATATTCCAATTATAGAATGGCAAATTAGATATTTCAAAAAATTTGGGATAAAAGAATTTGTTATCTGTTCAGGATACAAAAATGAACAGATAAAAGACTATCTTGAAGCTAAAAAAAATCTCGGGGTGCAAATTTATTATTCTGTGGAGAAAGTTCCACTAGGAACAGGTGGCGCGATAAAAAATGCTTCTAGATTTATTGATGAACCTAATTTTTTTGTGATAAATGGGGATGTTATCACTGATCTTGATCCTAGAAACCTACAATCAAAACTAAATTCTATTGCGGTCGTTCCCCTGCGAACATCTTATGGTATAGTAGAAATCATAAATGATAAAGTGAAAAGATTTCATGAAAAACCAATAATTTCAGATTATTGGATGAATGCTGGAATATATCACCTTTCAAAAGAGATCATAAAACATGTACCCAAAAAAGGTAATATCGAAAATTCTACATTTCCGCTATATTGTACTAAGGATAGATTGTTTGCAGTGAAATATAAAAAAGCATTTTGGCATTCAATAGACTCACATAAGGATATTGAAGAATGTGCAAAAAACATAGTTATAAAACATTATAATGACTTCATATTCAAAAAATGATAAAATGAGGCTGGCATACAGCCTGGGATCATTACTGTCGGTAGAGGAAATAATGGATTGCTCTAGGATTTTGTCAAATTACAATCCAGATTCCGTTTGGATTCCTGAAACATGGGGAATGGAAGGATACTCTATTTTGGCAGCTGTTTCTCAGATAATAAAAAATTCCAAAATCGGTTCCTCAATAATTAATATCTATTCTAGAACTCCAACTCTCATAGCAATGGGAGCTGCAACTTTGGACTTTCTTTCCAATGGGAAGTTTATTCTTGGATTGGGAACAAGTAGTGCACAAATTGTACAAGACTGGCATGGTCTTAAATTCACAAGTCCCGTTCAGAGAATGCGTGAATATGTTGACATCATCAAGATTGTACTGTCTGGAAATAAAGTAAATTATGATGGTAGGTTATTCCATTTGAACAATTTCACTTTGCTGATTAAACCTAAAAGAAAGAACATTCCGATTTATTTGGCAGCAGTAAACGAGAAAATGGTTAATCTGACATGGGAGATTGCGGATGGAGTGATTTTATATTTAAGACCACTTTCAGAATTACGAAATACTGTTCAAAGAATGCAATCCAAGAAAAAAATAGATGTAGCGTTACAAATCATTACTTGTGTTTCTGAGGATTCAGAAAAAGCAATTGATAGAGCAAAAAAGACGTTGGCATTTTATGTTTCTGTAGGAAAGATATATCGTGAATTTTTAGGACAAAATGGTTTCAATAACGAAACTAAAAACATATACGAAGAATTCAAAAAATCGGGATTAAAATCAAATCATGAATTGGTAACAGATGGTATGCTTGAGTCTTTAGTAATATGTGGTACTCCGCAACAATGTGTTAAAAAACTAGAAAGATTTGTTACCTCTGGAATTACACTTCCAATAATACAGTTCAATCCTATTGGTGATGTCATTACATCCTTTAAACTTCTCACGTCAACCTTGTCAGGTGAAGTGTCTTGAGGAAAGTATCTTTAGCTGGTTTTGGACTCACAAAATTCACCAAAGAGGAACATTCCATAGATTCACTTATGCTTTTAGCAATAAAATCACTTTTTGAAAGCATGCCAAATTTATCACAAAACGACATTGATGTAGTACTAACTTCTACAAATGACAATAAAAAATATCTTTCAAGTATTGTTTCAGAGATATCGGGGATCACACCAAAAATTTCCCATTCTGTGGAAAGCTTGTGCAATTCTGGTGCAAATAGTGCAATTTCAGCTTTTTCGTATATTGCTTCAGGTTTAGCAGATGTAGCATTAGTAGTGGGTGCAGAAAGGCTTGACAGTCCAGGACTCGTATTAGAATGGGATAAATCGAGAGGCCAATACAAGCATCCTATATACTGGTCGTCTATGTTTACAAAATCCCATGTAAGAAAATATGGAACAACAAAAGAAGACCTGGCTGTTGTTTCTGCAAAAAATCATAGAAACGCGCTAGACAACCCATATGCATATTTTGACAGATCATATTCTGTTGAGGAAATCATGAACTCAAAAGAACTTACTGAAGACATCAGACTCCTAGATTGCTCATTGCCATGCAGTGGTTCTGCTGCAATTTTGCTTGCATCAGAGGACCTTACAAAAAAATTCACTGATGTTCCAGTGCACATTACTGGAATAGGACAGCGAACAATTTCTGCGGGATTTACAAAAAATAAAGAACTTACAAGTATGAAATCAACAATAGACGCTGCATCAACGGCCTATGAAATGGCAAAAAAAGAACCAGGCGATATTGATGTGGCAGAAGTTCATGATGCATTTTCTATATGTGAAATTATTGAAGTAGAAGATCTTGGCTTTGCAAAAAAGGGGGAAGGAAATGAATTTGTTAGAACTCTATATGAAACACAAGATAGGAGAATAAACCCACGTGGTGGTCTTATCGGTGCGGGACATCCTTTAGGGGCAACCGGCATAGCACAAATAGTAGAAATTGGTCAACAGCTCCAAGGCAAAGCTGGAAAAAGACAAGTGTCACAAGCAAAAGTTGGTCTTGTTCAAAACATGTCGGCAGCCGCAACTTCCTCGTCAGTACTCATATTACAGCTATGACAAAATTTGAACTCAAAGAAAGGGAATTTATTTGTAGTTCATGTCAAAATTGTAAAAAACTAGTGTGGCCGCCAAACGATTACTGTAATAGGTGTTTTGGTGAGGTAGTGTGGAGACCAGTTTCACAAATAGGAAAACTTGTTGAATTTTCAAAGAAGGGAGACACTTTCTTTTGCATAGCTGAATTTGAAAATGAAATACGAGTGATGGGGTCCTTAGATGGTATCACCACACCTGTGATTGGACAAGATCTCAAATTGGTAAAATGCAGTTATGATGGCAATGAAGAATTCGTCTTCCAACTAAAATGATGCCTGAATGAATTGTTTTCAATAATCATTCCATCCATTGAGTAGTCTGTCAAGTTTTAGCTTAGTTATTGTATAATTACCAACTATTCTATACATGAATAAATAAGGTAATCATAATGAAATTTAACGAAAAACCCGTTAGAAATTTGACCACATTAAAAATACAGAATGGTGTTAATAAAACAATCAAATCAAAAATAGAAAAATCTAAAGAAAGTTTTACGATAGAACGTAACAAAAAGATAGCTAGAACTAGGAGGCAAAGAGGCTACAACTGGGAAGATACATTGGTAAAGAGGTTTAACGGATTAGATAATTGGAAAGCTTTTAGACTAGGTTCTCCAAGTGTTGCTTTACCAGATATTTTAGCTGTAAGTACTAATGAAAATACAATCTTTACAATTGAAGCTAAATCTGGTACCGGAACTACCTTGCAGGTTCCGTATGATCAGATCATCCGATGTTTAAAATGGATACATACTTTTGAACTTTATAAAACAAGAAAGACAATAATTGCTTTCAAATTCCTTTCAAAAAAGAGAATAGGCACAGGAAAATATGAGCATAGACAATTACGAGAGTTTTACAAGATGTGGGATGAATCAAACAAGATATCTGACTTTGTATGTACTTATGAAGGTGAGACTTATGCTCTCGTTGATGGCCATAGACAGAAACTTGTACTAGATGACTACCAAATGCCCTTCACATCAAAACATTAGTAATAAAATACCGAATGCTTCTTTAATGACTAGTTCCGAAATATTTTAGTGAGTTTTGAAGATTTTATCGATGAGCGAAGTCTTGTAAGTCATGATGCATTAGGTACCAAGGAAATCAAAATAAAACTGCTTGAAGTAGAAGATGACATATCAGATCATAACTGGAAATTTGGAGTTAGAATCAAAGTTAAAAAAATTCTTGTAACAGTAAAACATCTTCAAACACAACAAATTGAAGAAGGTGAGTTTGATCTAAAAGAAATTGAAAAAGAAATGAAGGAAAAAAGACATTACAGTTCTACAAACAGATGGATACAAACAACAGATGTTAAGAATGGTTACATTCTAAGCACGCGTCATACTTTACTAATAAGTGACGCAGTAGCATTGGATTACATTATAATTTAATCATCAAGTGCTTTTAGCAAAGACTCAGTTTTATCCTTCCACCTGTTGTTACTTGATGTTTTATTTTGCATCCCTTCAAATAAAACAAAGTTTACTCTCTGAATTTTGCCTTTATTTTCTAGAATGAGTCTTTTCATGATTGGATCCTGTTTTAGTTTTACTTTCAATCCAATGTTTTTTAGGTTTTTTTGTATAGATTGTAAATAATCGACACCTCGTTTTGGTATTATATATGGGATTGTCTCATACGTCACGTTGTTTTTAAAATTTTTTAACACTAGGATCTTCTTTCCAGATTTTATTATGACACCAACACACTTTAAGATAAATTTGCCTTTGGCTTCTTTCGAAAACCACTCAAACGTGAATTTATTCACTTTAACTTGTTTTCTAATTGATTCTATTAATGAACCACGCTGATAATATCTGCCAATGTGATACAATAATGGTTTTTTTGTTCCGTCGTATTTCATAGCAACTACTTTGCCAATAACCATAACATGATCGCCAATTTTTTTTATAGAAAACAATTTACATTCCGCATTTATGGTACAACCTGCTATTGTCGGAGCTTTGATGTATTTTGATTTTAGAAGCGTGAAAGAGTTTCTAATTTTTAGCTTATCGATTTCAGATTTAGAATACCCACCTGCGATATTTACAAGATGTGATTGTCCATCTGAAGCAACGTTTACACCAAACTCTTCTGTTTCATGTATGTTTTTTAGTGTAGCAGAACATTCATGTAAAAAAACTGCAATAAGAATGGGTTCATACGAAACCTGCATTGTCCATTCTGCCGCCATGACATTCTTACCAAAGGGCCCGATTGAGGTGATCATGCTTACTCCTGTTACAAAATGTCTTTGAGCATTATTTGCAACTTTTCTTTCCAATCGAATTTGACCAGTCATATTCTGTTATTAGTTGTTTTTGTACAGAAACCTTTATGAAAGCAGGGTGAAAAGTGCAGACATGATAATTCAGGAAATCACTGTAAATGGAAAAAAGTTCAATCTGAGACTTGCTGATCAATCCATCATGGAGGCTAGACGTCTTAAAGCACTTTATAGCGCTGCATATGAGGATCCAGAGAGTTTTGAAGAAGTTAGTTCAGCAATTTCTAATACCATAAATCAACTTGCTACTTATGTAGAACCTGAAGTCTCAGACAGCGATTTAGATGGGGTAATACAGGCAATTATGAAGGTAGTTGAAGAAAAATCAAAAGAGGCTACAGAGTCAAAAAAACCAGAACCAAGTGTGAAACAAAGCCAAGATTCAGGTAAAGGGCATAAAACTAAAAAACCAAAAAAGTAATATTTTCTTGAGCCACAAATCAGGAAAATGCCTGTCGCATGGTTATATCTTGTAAAGCCATACTATAGTTGTGCAAACTCATTGTGAATGTGGCATTTGCGGACATCTTTCTGAAAATGAATGCATTACAAAAGAATGTAAATGTTGTATTAATTTCCATACTCGTTCTGGACCAAAAAAATAAAGCATTTTTTATAAGATTTTATGTAATTTTAAAGATTATCTACTTTTAATTTTGTTTATTGAAAACATGGTAGCTTCAATTGTTCAATTAATCTAGTTTGCTTTGAAACATTCATGCTTGATTCATCATGAATTTGTTCAAATTTGCTAATAGTATCTTCAGTCATCTTTGCCATATGCTCCGCCATCTTAGAGATCCGTGCAGCTTCATTTTGCTTTATTTTCTGTAGAGTATCTTCAGTCATCTTTGCCATATGCTCCGCCATCTTAGAGATCCGTGCAGCTTCATTTTGCTTTATTTTCTGTAGAGTATCTT
>JBGOUS010000032.1:0-7935 GCA_041477675.1 Nitrosopumilaceae archaeon | reverse complement strand
TGATAATCTCTCCATCAATGTACGAAGGAGTTGACCTCAAAGATGATATGAGTAGATTTCAAATAATTGTAAAAGCCCCTTATCTTGATTTATCAAATGGCAGAGTAGCTGCAAAGCTAAAACTTGACCCACAGTGGTATGCATATCGAAGTGCGATGAAACTCGTACAAGGGGCTGGTCGAAGTATAAGACATGAAAATGATTTTGCAATTACATACATTTTAGATGAGAGTGCTACTGATTTGGTCAAAAGAACAAACGCCATGCTTCCACAATGGTTCAAAGAATCCATAATAGAAACGACGTGATTCACAGTTTTCTTATATCTCCATTTGTTTTAGAAGCAAAGTGATGGAATCCGCAATAGTTAAAGAATTGAAAGAAAAGATACGCCAAGAAGAAGCTAACTTACAAAAATTTATGAATGAAACCCAAAAGATTTGGGAAGATACAGGTTTAGACCCAAAGGAAATGTCATATCTTGTTGAGAAAACAATGCGCTTTGAAATAGCACAAAAAAAAACCAATGCGATATTCCTAGTTTTCAAAGACATCCTAGAAAATTATAAAAAACTCTGTCAAGAATTGGAAAAACCCAATCTGGAATAATCTCTCCAATATTGTATAATGGTCAATAAATCGTAGAATAATCTTATTAATGTGAACATCACTTAGTCAGATGAGGAATGAAATAATGGGTCACATACGCATTGGAGGAAGGGGAACTTCAAGAAGAGTAGCTGAAAAAGAAGAAGATGATTGGGCTGGTGCTCCTTTTCAAAAATTCTCGAAAGACCGAAAGGAAGCTGCAAAAGACAACTACATCACCACAGGCAGAGGAACTACAAAAATAAAATTTGGTGACATACCGGATACTGCAGGAAGTACATCGTCAAAAGGGATGTGGGTCAGCACTGGAAGAGGCACAGGCAGAAGAAAGCTGTAACAGAATACGAACTTGAAAATTATTCAGAGTACAGCTAACTAAATAATATTAAGAAAAAATTGGGTTTCTTATCTGAAGGATCTTACCTTACGGACTATCTTGTTGTGATCATATGACCCAGCAGTAGTAATGTAGAGCAAGTGATTTCTGCCAGCTGGCATTGTAATTCTTTTAACATTACCATATTCTGCAAGCACATATTTGCATGCCCCTAGTTTTCGTTCAAGTTGTTTTCGTATTTTCCAAGATCGTGCCGCAGACTGGAGTGAAATCATGCTTTCTTTTTTGGAAAGAAGAATTTTTGTTTTCTTTGAACGCGCACTAAAAAGAATTTTTCCATTCATGTCACAAACAGTTACGACCCTTACAGAAGGACTGAGACGGATCAACTTTTCAGCTGCTCTTTGAACTTCCATGAACTATTCATTCTATGGTAATTGATAAAGATTTCCTGTGCCAATTTGATAATAATCATTATAAAAAAAATCGATCAGAATTGATAAAGAAAAATAGAAGGTCATCAAGGACAAGAAGTTTTGGTTAACGAAGCCTATTATAGTTAGAAACCTAAATACAGTATGTCAAAATCGCCAGTAGAATGTAAATGTCCTTCTTGTGAATGTGGCATCTATACATACAATGAATCCAAAGTCTGTGCAAGGTGTGAAGAAAACAAGCATTTGTCAGGACAGAAAAGATGGTCAACTATGATATTAAAAACTGAAACACCAATTCTCGCAGAAGAATCCATGTAGGGATGAGAATGAATTTTACTGATGAAATTATTTTAAAAGTTTGGCAAAAAGCTGAGATTGATGAATACAACGTACCAAATAATTTTAGAAAGGATCAGTGTGGAGCATGGATTGAAAGAACACAATATGGAAATCATGAATCCGCATATGGATGGGAGATCGATCAGATAAAACCACAATTGAACGGAGATTTATACGATCTGTCAAACCTACGTCCACTACAATGGAAAAACAATTCCTGCAAAGAGGATGAGCGGCTTGCTTGTCCTGTTACATCGTCAGGCACTGTTAATGTAGATGCAATCTAAAATAATTTAAAGATGCATCTGAGCACCTAAAAAATATTTTAAAAATTATTATTTTATATTTCTATGCAGTTGATTCTTTGTCTTTTTTTCTTAATCCAAGAATCTTTCTTAATCCTTGTATACAAGATTGTTTTGTATTCATCGCAGCAAGGGATATTCTCTCTTATTAAGTGGTTGTAATCAGAAGGCTTGTGAAGATTACCTGTAGTATGGTACGGCTAACTTTTCGCCAACCTTGAGATCTTTTTGGATTCTGACTTTTTTTACAGATTCTTCAAAATGTCTCATTGTTACTTTGATATTGTCTACCTCTTTTTCTGCTTCTTTCTGATCTTTGTATTTTGCAAGAAACTCATGTATGACAAGAGATACAGCAGTGTTTGCAATTGATGCAACATCTGCTCCACTTAATCCGTCAGCAGCATCTGCAATCTTTTCTAGGTCCACATAATTTGGGTTCTGTCCCAGTTCATTTTTTATCTCTTTATCAATAGGGATTTCCTTTGTGCTTATCTCAAGTATTTTCTTTCTGCCTTCTTTGTCTGGCATAGGTACGAGTATTATTTTATCAAATCTTCCTGGTCTTAGAAGAGCCGTATCAAGCATGTCTGCCCTATTTGTAGCAGCAAGTACTACTACGTCGTGAAGACTTTCTATACCATCAAGTTCTGTCAGGAGCTGGCTGACAACTTTTTCAGTAGCTGCGGTTTCTCCACCAAGACCTCTGATTGGAGCAATGGAATCAATTTCATCAAAAAATATCACACATGGTGAAGATTGTCGTGCTCTTCTGAAAACTTCTCTTATACCGCGTTCTGATTCTCCAACCCATTTAGATAACAGCTCCGGTCCTCTTACTGAGATAAAGTTAGCTTCACTTTGCGTTGCTACGGCTTTTGCCAAAAGTGTCTTTCCAGTTCCACTTGGCCCATAAAGCAAAATTCCTCGTGGCATTCTATGACCCATACTAGCGTACAGTGTAGGATATTTCATTGGCCATTCTACTGCTTCTTGTAGCTCACGTTTGACATTTTGCAATCCTCCTACCTCGTCCCATGAGACATCTGGGCTTTCTATGTAGACTTCACGCATTCCAGCTGGTGTGACTTCACGTAATGCATTCTGGTAATCTTCAGCATTTACAATAAGCTTGTCCAGAGTTACCATTGGAATTTTTTCATCAGCTAAATTAATTTCTGGCAATAATCTTCTCAAACATTTCATTGCAGCCTCTTTGCACAAATATTCCAAGTCAGCTCCTACATATCCATGGCTAACTGCTGCAATTTTTTCCAAGTTTACATCTTCAGTTAGTGGCATGTTTCTTGTATGTATCAAGAGTATGTCCAGTCTTCCCTTTTTGTCTGGAACTCTGATCTCAATTTCTCGGTCAAATCTTCCAGGTCGTCTCAGAGCTGGGTCTAATGCGTTAGGTCTATTTGTTGCCGCAATGACAATTACTTTTCCTCTTGCTTCCAAGCCATCCATAAGTGAGAGTAGTTGTGATACCACTCTTCTTTCAACTTCACCTGTTACCTCTTCTCTTTTTGGGGCAATGGAATCAATTTCATCAATAAAAACAATTGAAGGAGCCTTCTCTCTAGCTTCTTTGAAAATTTCTCGCACTCTTGCCTCGCTTTCTCCATAGAACTTGCTCATGATCTCAGGTCCTGAAATACTGATAAAGTGTGCATTACTTTCATTTGCAACTGCTTTTGCCAAAAGGGTCTTACCTGTTCCGGGGACTCCAAAGAGTAACACACCTTTTGGAGCTTCAACACCAAGCTTTTCAAAAATCTCTGGGTGCCTCATTGGAAGCTCAATCATTTCTCTAACTTTTCTTATCTCATCAGTCAGACCGCCAATATCTTCATAGGATACCATTGGAAGACCGTGAAGAGAATCACTTTTTTCTCCAATATGAAATAGTGTCTTTTGTGTTACAATTACGGCATCGGCTGCTGGTGTGACTCCTATTACTTGAAAAGTCAGCTTGCCACCAAAATATGGTACCATTATGTTATCACCTTTTATCAGTGGAGTATTTTCTAGCGAGTCTGCAAGATATCTTTCATCTATTGGAGGAATTGCCTCAAGTGGTGCTACAATAATTTTTTCTGCAGGAACTGCTTTTATCTTTCTAACTTCAACCTTATCGCCTACTGCCACTCCCAAATTGTTTCGTACAAGACCATCAACTCTGATAATCCCCTTTCCCTCATCTGATGGATAAAGTGGCATGCATTTTGCAACAGTTCTTTTTTTCCCTTTAATTTCAATAACATCACCAGTTGCTGCGCTAAGTGAATTCGTAGAATCGTAATCAAGGCGTGCTATTCCTCTCCCAACATCACGAGAATATGCTTCAAGTACTTTAAGCGAAATAGAATTTTGGCTTATGTTTTACATTGCCTAGTCCAACCCTTATAGCTTTGCTATTTTGCTTCTAGAGGTTACGATCTGCAGATCTGAGAGAGTGATTACGAATTGTAATAAAATCAGATGTTTAGTGAATCTTTTAGTCCCTTGTACCTGTTTCGTATTGTAACTTCGGTAACCCCAGCTGCTAGTGCAATAACTTTTTGTGTTGTGTTTTCTCCGTTTAGCACACATGAAAGATAAAGTGCAGCTGCTGCCAGTCCCATAGGATCTTTTCCTGCTGTAATTTCTAACTTGTTTGCATCATTTAAAATTATAAGAGCTCGACGTTTTACCTTTTCAGTCAATCCAGCTTCGCTTGCTATTCTAGACATACATTTTACTGGGTCCACCACCGGCATCTTTAGATCGAGTTCTCGCAAAAGGAGCCTGTAGCATCGTGAAACATCTTTTCTTTTGATATTTATTTCACTTGAAACGTCGTTTAATGTTCTTGGTGTTCCGCTATCTCTGCAGGCTGCGTATAGTGCAGCAGCAAGAAGCCCTGGAATGGATCTTCCTCTGACAAGTCCCTTATCAAGGGCCTTTCGGTAAATGTAAGCTGTTTTTTCTATTACCGCATCTGAAAGTGCAAGCTTGTCTTTTAATCTGCCAAGATCACTAAATGCCTGTCTAAAGTTTCTGTCTGAAGATTCGTGGGCCTGACTTCTACTGTCCCATGTTCTAAGACGTTCTATTGTGCTTTTCATGGATGCCGACAGTGGTTTTCCAGTTACATCCTTGTTTGCATGACCAATTATGGTGGCAAGTCCCATGTCATGCATTGCAAGCGAGGTTGGTGAACCTGTTCTGCTTTTATCATCGTATTCATCTTTTGAAAATGAACGCCATTCTGGACCTGAATCATCAACGCGTTCAGTAATAACAAAACCGCATCCCCCGCAAAACCTTTCACCAGTGGTATTATCAGTTAGCATAGAGTTTTTTCCACAACGTGCGCATCTCATACCCGTGTTGAAAGTTTGTAAAACCATTAATATCTGATATTATGATGTTGTCTCTACATAAAAACCAGAGTATTTGGTGAGTTTATACCAGATGTAGTCATTATATGTGTAAGAAAAAGGAAAAGACCGTTTTTCAGGTCCCGGTTTTTTTATCTTTTACTCTTCTTTGCGCTTTTTGATTTAGCTTTTGATTTGGCTTTTGCCATGCACATTAAGTTTTTACATTGCTATTAAGCGTGCTGAAATGATTCAATTTAGTCAATGATGCTAATTTTTTTATCGTGATCGCATTTTGCATCCATTCTTATTGGGATACAATTCATTAGTAGATCAGAAAGGAGGTGCAACGATGAGTTATAACGACGGCGGTTTTGGAA
The DNA here is from genome assembly GCA_041477675.1 of Nitrosopumilaceae archaeon. Lineage (GTDB taxonomy): Archaea > Thermoproteota > Nitrososphaeria > Nitrososphaerales > Nitrosopumilaceae > UBA8516. Next base: position 2,163 of record JBGOUS010000032.1, on the reverse strand, counting down.
GATCTAATAGAGGATATGGCCGAGATAGAGGATATGGCGGCAATAGACGATTTGACGACGGACCAAAACCAGTAGAAACAGGAAAAGAATACGACGTTTCCATAACGGAAATTAGCAGAAAAGGAGACGGTATCGCAAGAGTAGAAGGCTTTGTGATATTTGTCAAAAACGGCAAGGCTGGTCAGAATGCAAAAATAAAGATCACCCAAGTGGGCGGACGATTTGCTTCTGGTGAAATCGTAGAAAGTTCTTCACAACCTGCAGCAGAATCAGCAGCTGAATAAGCAGTCTGATCAATCCAAAAAACTAATTTTTTTCCCAATTTTTCTTTTTAATTATACTTGTCTATGACATGAATCGGGTTAAGATAATGTTGCCTCAATCTATATAACAAGTTGCTAGCAATTTTTTTACATGAAGGCGTTAGTTTATGAAGAATACGCACCTGATGACAATTACAATAAAATTCTTAAAATAAAAGAAATACCAGAGCCAAAACCAAAATCTAAAGAGGTTATCTTTAAGGTAAAAGCAGCTGGCCTAAACTATGATGACATATGGGGTATGCGAGGAAAACCGATCCAAATTCCACTACCACACATTTCTGGAACTGATGCGGCAGGTGAAGTTATCGCAGTTGGCAATGATGTACAAAGGATCAAAATTGGGGACAGAATCGTGTCCCATGGAAATATTTCTTGTCGAGTTTGTAGAGCCTGTACTGAGGGAAGGGAATATGATTGTAGAGATAGAAAAGTGTGGGGTTTTCAGACAGGACCACTGTGGGGTGGATATTGTGAGGTCACTCATCTACCAGAAGTAAATGTTGTAAAAATACCCCAAGGAGTAAGTTATGACGAAGCAGCAGCTGCGTCTATGACACTTATGACGTCATGGCACATGTTGGTTGGCAGAGCAAAAATCAGACCAGGTCAAACCGTCCTAATCATGGGCGGCGGTTCTGGCATGGGAACATTTGGAATACAGATAGCAAAATTGTATGATTGCGATGTTATTGCAACTGCAAGTCAAAGCAAACTTGAAAAATGTCTAGAGATTGGAGCAGATTATGCAGTTGATCACAGAAAGGAGAATTGGGATAAAGAAGTATTTTCCATCACAAAAGAGATTGCAAAAAGGAATGGAAAATCTCCAGGATTGGATATAATTTTTGAACATATTGGCGGTTCACATTGGAATAAAGAACTGGCTTTACTAAAGTATGGAGCAACACTTGTTACAACTGGGGCAACGACTGGTTATGATGTACAAAGTGATCTGCGTCATATTTTTTTCAAGGGAACTAATATCTTGGGGTCGACACAAGGAACAAGGGCAGAATTAGAAGAGGCCTTGTATTGGATGTCAAAAGGAAAGATCAAATCAATAATTGATTCTGTGTATTCATTGGAAAATGCGGTTGACGCTTTTACAAAGATGCTTAAAGGAAAGCTTTTTGGCAAGATTTTGATAAATCCTGATCATAATTAAAGAATATCAAATTTTAGTTTTTAAATTTCTATTTTTTCGTAGTATGAATTGTGTTATTGATTACTTAGAATATTCTATTCCATGTTACACAAACAATAGTTTTGCAAAATCAAACTAGTATTGTTGAAAATAATCATCAGATGTGGTTTTCTGACAAATTCAATTCTCTAGTCATTTTTTGGTCCCACCATTTCATCGCTTTTAACATCTTGATCCCATCGTCCACGATAACCCTTGACTAGTGCAACAACTCCAAAACCAATCAATCCCATTACTACCCCAAAAAAAACTATCTTGTCTTGCATTGTAATATCGCAAGAAGATGAAACAGTGCTTGATCCTGTATAGTTGATGCAGTTACCAAACTCGTTTACCTGAACTGTAAATTCTAGAAATGGCCTTCCAAGTATCCCCAGGACAAGAAAGCCAGCGAATACAAATACTATTCCTAGCATTACAAAGCGAGTATCGCTCACAGCGTAATTTGCAACGTGTAATATTTAATGTTGTAACGATATTATTCTAGTAGGTAAAAAATCAAATGGTTTTTGGATGGGGAAAGAAAAGATCTACAGATTCTAAAGAGTCCACCAAATTAGTAGAACAAATTTCTTTAGATCAATTAGAAGGAATTTTACAAGAACAAATGAGCCAACGCAGTAACCAAATCGG
>JBGOUS010000078.1:0-5190 GCA_041477675.1 Nitrosopumilaceae archaeon | reverse complement strand
GCAGAACAAGCAGCCTAGAAAATTTTCTTTTTTTGAAATGTATTATAACGGGTCAAAAGAACTTGTTGTTGGACCCGTTGCACAGCTTGGATAGTGCGGACGCTTGCGGAGCGTCAGGTCGTGGGTTCGAGTCCCATCGGGTCCGCGTTCACTGCGAGTCCGAGCCCCGACTATTTTTGACTACAATTTTGCCATTTGGCGAAGTTACGAAGTAATGCTAGCCTTCTGCTATCTTTTTCCAAAAATCTAATCTCATCCAGAACACAGATAAATGCTAAATATTGATGGATTTTAATAAAACACTGTTGAAAAAATATTTTAAAATTGGAATTTTAGCTGGAGTTTTGGCTGTCATAGCAGTATCGATGTTTTTCATACCTGTCGCAAGGAATGTAGAAACAGAATCAGGCAATCCAGCATCAAAATATTGTCTTGAGCATGGTGGCTTGTCAGTAATCCAATCAAGGGATAATGGAACTCAACAAGGATTATGTCAATTTCCTAATGGTTCAGTATGTGATGAATGGCAATACTTTAGAGGAGACTGCAGTCCTAGAACATAATGTCAGACACTGTTCATAGTTAGGGATCATTTTCCTCTTGCTAGCCATATCTACAAAGAAAAGTGTGGTTGCTTTTGAAATCCGCAAGATTTTTGATTTTGCAAATCCAAAAAGCTGTAATTTGTGTAATCACCAAGACAGAAATTCCATAAGATATTTAACCATTGAATGTGAAATTAATCAAGAATGGTAGCAGAGAATAAATGTACTATTTCTTATGTTCAGTTACTAAAAGAAGATCTTGTAGTATTACGTATAACTCCCAACGATGGCATTATCCCAGAGTATCAGTCTGGCCAATTCACTACCCTTGGCATTCCTGTAATATCTGAAAATTATAAGATTGTCCGAAGAGCATATTCGATTGCTTCGCACCCTGAAAACAAAAAGTATTTTGAATTTGTAATTAGATGGGTTCGAAAGCCATTACCCGGCCGTGTTACAACCCAGCTGTTCTATGCAAGTGAAGGAGATCAGGTAACCCTTGGGAAACCAACTGGAAATGCTTTAACAATCAATGAAGAATTGCATGACGGAACTAAAGATAATCGAAGAATTGTGTGTATTGGAGGGGGTACGGGTATTGCACCTTTCGTGAGTTTTGCGCTGCATCTTAATGCAATTGGGGATAAAAGAGAGATTGTTGTTTTACATGGTGCTAGTTATGTAGACGAACTAAGTTACAAAGGTCTCTTTACAAAGTTGGAACAGGAAAGTCTTGCCAGAGGAAAAGACAAGTGGAACTTTAGATATCGAGCTTCTATAAGCAGACCAGAAGAATGGTTTAACAGGTCATGGAAAGGTCAAACAGGCAGAGTCGAAAATTTCTTAAGAGCAAAAGATGGAGGAATGTCACCTTTAGAAGAACTTGTTGGAGAAAAAATCACAAAAGAGAATACAATATTCTACATCTGTGGTTGGCAAGGAACAATTGATGGTTCAATGAATTATCTATCTCCAAAAGGTTTTGTAACTTTTCATGATAAACGTGAAGATGGAAGCTTTGAGGTAAAATACGAATCATACGGTTAACGATTAAAAATTTTTGGCAAAAAACTGACGTTTCAACCTTTTCTTAGGATGAACTGCATTAACGCTTCTTTGGAGTATTCGATTCCGTGCTCCTCGACAGAATGTTTGCTGTATTCCACGATTACCTTTGCAATATCGTCTCCTTCGGTAACAAAATCACATTCAAAACCGTAATCTCTGCAGACGAACTTTACCATTACTCTTAACAAAAATTTCGCTGTATATATCTCGTTTCATTAATTCCATGAACGGTTAGGATTAAGATGTTTAATATCAAGCCAGATTGGTGAGTCAAGAAATTTGCTTGCTAGTTAGTATTCTCTTTTTCTGCTGTTTTTTTTGGATTACTCGCAGGTATAGACACAATACTTTCTACAACAGCCTTTGTTAATTCCTCGATAATTTTGATTTTTTTCTCATCAGTTTCTCCTAACATTTGTAACGCTTTTTCTAATTCTTTTTTTCTTAACAAATCTACACTAACAAAGATATCCTTAGCTAAGGGTTCTGGTTCAAGTCGTTTCATTGTTGCCTCAATAATTGGAACTTCTTGATTGATCATTTTTTCTACAGCAAGAACTTCCTCTTTTCTTGCCCTCAAAACTCTTTCTTCCATCTCAATAATTTGATCTCTAAACATTAATTTAGTAGCAGGAAGTGAGGAGACCTTCTCATCAACTGCGCGAGGATCTGATATGTCCAATATCATAGTCCCTTTTGTCTTACTTTCCATAATTATTTTTATTTTGTCATATGTGACTATGAAATAATCCGCGGTAGTTGCGACAAAGATTATGTCAAATTTATCGAATCCCATTAACACATCTTCAAATTTTATTGGTTTTCCACCTAATATTTTAGAAAAGCCAGTGGCTCGTTCAATGGTCTTGCTTGTAATATCAAATGCATATTTTTTTTTATTTAGAGATTTGGCAACCATGGCTGCTGTTTCTCCTGTGCCTATGAGCAGTACGCGTTTCTTTCCATCCAAACCTGCGTGAGCTTCTGCGATTTTTACAGCAACATCACCAATTGATGTTACATCTTTACTAATTCCAGTAGACTCTCTGATGCGAGTTGCTATTCGTATTGAACTATCAAACAATTTGTTCAATATTCTGCCAGACGTGTTAGATTGTTTTGCACTTGCAATTGATTTTTTTACTTCTTCAAGAATTTCTTCACCTCCGACAACTATTGACTCCAAACCACATGCTAGTCTTAACAAGCCAAGGTAAACATTGGTATTCTCGTACACCTCAAGAATTTGATCAAAGTGATCAACGTCATATTCATCTAGTCCTGCTAATGATATCCAATTTTCTACGATTTGACGAATGACGAGGGTTTTTCCTTCACTCCTCCTCAAATCTGGTGCTTCTCCGGTTTCCAGATTATTCACAATAAATATTTCCACTCTGCTAGCAGTCTGAACAATTACACATTCTGAAACGCCAGAAATTTTCTTAAAAGTTTCACATACAGCTGTAGTATCCTTGAATGCAAATCTTTCCAGCTTGTGAATTGGGATATTTTTGAAAGTAGCTTTAAAATTAATGATGTTAAATTTGTTTTCGCTCATTTTGATATCACTAGTTATTCTCTAAGTTTGTCTCTTCCACCTTTTGCTGTACGGAAAACATTCATGCCAAAGTAATAATTTTCATATAACGAATCCAAATACTTGAGATCTTCTTCACTTCGGGTGATTTCATCAGATAGAGCATGAGGATTATTTTTCAGTCGATCAAGTTTTTCCATAGCTTCCTTTTTGAGTTCATGTATTCCTGATTCATAATTAGATGTCCCACCAAATTCAGGACTAAGTAAGAATTCTGGATTGTATGATGGAGTCTGATCTGTTGGAATCTCCACATTTCTTGAAATCTCTTCTTGTTCATCTTCTGTAAGTACAGGTCTTGGTGGAACTAATTCTTTTTTATAATAGAAAAATTCTGGTTCTCCCATCTCACGTCTAAATATCCTCTCTTGACTGTGTTTGTCAGTAAAGGATGCGCTTGCTTTTACTGCTGCTACTACCTTTTTTGCTTCTTCATATTCTCTCTGTGCTTCTGCTTCTGCAGCGGCCTTTGCTGTAGCGGCCTTTGCTGTAGCGGCTTTTGCTGCTATTTCGGCTAATTCTGCTGCTTGTGCTGCTGTTAACCCTGCTTTCTTTTTTGATGGATCTTGGGGATTTTCATCAGACAATATAATTACATCATTTGGGGTTAAATTTTAAGTTTTTATTATAAATTTTTGGGAGAATCCAATTTTAAGATGCTGACCGATTTATCCATTCTGGGAGAGAAGGCAAAGATTCATTTTTTTGCCAATGAAAAATACTGTTTTTTTGAGTTACAATTACTACCCCTAGTTAAAGCAATTTCTAGTACTAAATCAATTTACACACAAAACGCCAAAGGTACCAGAATGGCCTTGATCAGGAGATGTTTCCAACTTTCTGCTTAGCGAAGCTTTTTAAAGAAATTCAGCGAAATTACATCATGTCGCTTCTCCTAAAAGATAGAGTATACACGATGGAATCCACAACCTCAAAAAGGGGTGTTTATCCATTGCATGGTTACAAGCTTGGTATTTATCGCCTTCCAATAAAGCTAGAAGAACCGTTAGAGATGAAATCAATTGTAGAGGGTCTCAAAAAGACTTTTACAATGGATACCTATGCCGACAGAATTTATGCTACCTATACATGGGCTGAGGAAAACATGTCTGATAGTGAATCACGAGGATATGAAAAAGTTGAGCTCTCTGTTACAGTTGAGATCGTAGCAGGTGAAGTAATAGACATGATTTACCAAATCTTTCCAATTGAAAAGTTTGGCGACCCGCCATGGGTAAAGGATTATCGCAAAAAGGCAGATCACTATGCTAAAATGATAATTGATACAATTCTTCGAAATACAATTTTAGCCGATAAGATGATGACATATTATGTCAGGACAAAAAAACTAACCCAGGAGGTAGCTGTTGAAAAACTAGAAGAGCTCACACCACTTGCAAAAATTGTACCTGACGCAAAACCAAAAATAAAGTATGAAGAACCAGAAGAGGCATCTTCACCACAAGATTTAGGCGGACCACTAGATGGTCCAAAGCCAGGACCAATTGATGTGGAATACAAATCACACATGCGCCCGAGTCCAAACTTTGTTGTTCCAGCGAATAAGAATCTCATAAAAACATGGGGCAAAGGAACTTCTAACGGAAGACTGGGTGTTTGGGGAGAATACGTATCAGTTGATTTTGATATCTGTGTAGCAGATGGAGCCTGTATAGATGCATGTCCTGTTAACGTATATGAATGGTTTGATACTCCTGGCCACGTGTCTTCTGAGAAAAAACCACTGATGGCACGAGAACCTGACTGCATATTTTGCTTGGCATGTGAAGGCGTATGTCCGCCACAAGCAATCAAGATCTTCCAGAAAAAGTAAGTCTCCTTGAATTAATTTATCATTCGAAAGTATTTGGTATGTTGAATTTTTTTTGTGTACGAATTTCGCCCAAAAATTATGCGACAATTACCAATCTACTCAAAAAAGCTGTTTATTCTTTAGTTATTTTTTGTATGTAT
>JBGOUS010000071.1:0-5476 GCA_041477675.1 Nitrosopumilaceae archaeon | reverse complement strand
TGACGGAGTGATTTATGCAGAATGGGAAAAAGAATATCCTTTTGAGGTAGGTCATTTTTTGTGGACTTGGACCACCTACCATAAAGATGGATTTCCAATGCGAGATATGGATGAGTCAAAATCAAGGATATTAGTAAATGGTGTCGAGTCACCAGACTACATCAATACCAAATTAGTAGATGGTTATCATTATAGAGCAGAGTTTGTAACCAAGGGGGCAGATACTGCAAAAGAACATGATTTTCTACCACCAAACTCCTAAATTAAAATAATTCCAATTTAGATAATCAAAATTAAAGATAGAAATGAAAAATAAGGAAAAAGATTGAGGTTTACCAGTACTTTCCGTTGTCTGGTATAAGACCAATACCTTCTTTCTCGAAGTGTTTGTCTAGTTCAGAGACCCATCTTTCTCGTGTGTCTCCGCCCAAACCGTGTACTCTCAACCAGAATGCGATGATTCCAAGTATGAACACTGCAAACATGATAGTTCCAAATATGTAGACCATCACATCATAGAAGAGTGGGTCATAAGCTGGACCTATCTGGCCTGCAAAGTTGGACAGAATACCTACGAGCAAACCGAATATAGCGCTCATCATGTATGAAAACATTTTATGTACGATATATACATTTCTGTTTCAATCAGATTTGATATTGACATCTAACCCTATATATTAAAAATAATAAAAAGGAAAAAAGTTTATTTTGCTCTTGCGAATTTGCCGCTTCTACTTTTCAGAATAAAGGCAATTGCAATTCCGCCAAATACTGCGCCTACGATTACAGAACCTCCAACGACACCGTTTGCATTAAGATATGGTGTACCAGATCCTGTTCCTGGGTTATCTGCGGCTTTCTGCACTTTTGCTTTGGCAAGCGCTAACTGCTCCTCTAAATTGACCTTTCCTCCTCCACCAACTCCTGCGTATTGAGCAGCCGCCATTGGAAGGAAGGTAGACGCCATGAAGAGTGCCAGTATGGTTGCGCCAATCACTATAGGTTTATTCATATCATGCACCTTGACACAGAGTGACTTGCTTTGATATTTAACTTTTTTGTCAATTATTAAAAAAATTTTACAAGTTTGAAGTAACGTTTATGTTTTGCCCTTAGGCCTAGCGACACATGGGACGACTACATTCACATAGGCACGGTCAATCTCATTCGATTCGACCTATCACACCAACTTCTCCTACATGGGTAAAACAAAATAACCAAGAAATCGAGGAGCTTATTTTGAAGTATGCAAAAGATGGTCTGACAACAAGTGAAATAGGAGTAAAACTTCGCGATCAATATGCAATCCCGTTAGTTAGATTAATAACAAAAAAATCGATAACTGAGATTCTTGAGCAAAAGGGAGTCAAACAAGAAATGCCAGAAGACCTAAACAATATTGTTAGAAAAGCACTTGGATTGCAAAAGCATCTTAAAACACACACATCTGATAGGAGAAATGTTCGTTCCCTTGAATTGTTAGAAGCTAAGGTTCACAGATTATCATCTTATTATAAGAAAATTGGTCGCATACCCAAAACTTGGAAATATAAGTCAGTCATTGCTCAACTTGAGTAATGGTAAATAATCTGGCTAGTGCGTCATCATATTTTCATGATAAAGTTTCGGATTGCATAAAAGATGGTAAGAATATTTCAGTAATAACTCATCTTGATTGCGATGGCATTACATCAGGAAGTATCGTTACAAAATCTCTCATCAGATCTGGAGCCAAGTGTACAATACGTACAGTAACTGAATTTAGTAAGAATTTGATAGAGAAACTCAAAAATGATTCTCGTGATCTTCATATTATAACAGATCTGGGTGGAGGATTTGCAAAAGATCTTGATGCAACATTGGATGACAACTGGATTGTTGTTGACCACCATCAAATCCCAAAAGAAGAATTTGATAATGACCGTGTGATTAATGCATGGAAATACAACGTCGATGGAGGTCGTGAAGTTTCTGCAGGAGGAATGTGTTATTTAGTTTCAAAAGCTTTGCACAAAGAAAACACAGATCTTGCTTGGATTGCAGTAGTTTCAGCATTAGGCGACAGACAAGATCATGGAGAGAAAAAATCATTTACAGGGATTAATTTAGAAATTGCTTCCACTGCGAAGAAAAATGGTCAGGTAGAAATTGATCTTGACATATTGCTAGTAGGTAGAGAGACTCGATCACTTCCTGATGCATTAGCTTTTACATCACATCCGTTTATTGAAGGACTAACATGGAATCGTGATGCTTGTCTTTCTTTATTGAATTCCTCAGGAATTAGATTAAAAGATGGTAGCAGATGGCGTGTTCCGGCAGAACTTACGGAAGACGAAAAAAGAAATTTGCTTGAATTTATTTCAAAATTTACAACGACTAAAAATGCAACTGACATAATGGATGAGCTTGTTGGATACACTTACACGCTTTCTGGCGAAGATAAACGTAGCTTCTTGCGTGATGCAAGAGAATTTTCCACCATGCTAAATTCTTGTGGAAGAATTCGCAAGGCAGGAGTTGGGATCGCCATTTGTATGGGTGATAGAACAAAGATGCTTGAAGAAGGAGAAGGCATACTGCTAGAATATCGCACACTGTTGAGAACATACATGAACACACTTGCAAGTGAACGCTGGAGAGTTGTAGACAATGGTCAATACGTCATGGTAAATGGAGAAGGATTGGTACCAGAAAACATGACTGGCGCAGTATCTTCATTGCTAGGTGGCTCACAGAAAAACAATGGAAAAATAATCATACTTCGAACAAATGGGGAAGAAGGAACAATCAAATTTTCATCTAGGAAATCCACGGGATGTAAGTCTGAAGTTAATCTTGGTTTGTTAATGAGATCATGTGCAGCAAAAGTTTCTGGAGTTGGCGGAGGCCATGATGCTGCAGCAGGAGCAAGAATAACTAAAGACAAATTAGACGAGTTTTTAGACTGTTTGGAAGAAAATGTCTCTGCAGTGCAAGGTTCAAGTAATTCTAAATAATTTAACACCACAAAAGGCTGATTCCATTAGAAAAGCATTAGAACCAGACAATGTAGATTTTCCAGAGGATCTTTCATTTCAGATTGAAAATGTTGACAACTCACTTGTCTTTACTTTTCAAGGCAAGGGAAATATACGAACTTTGATCTCTACTATTGATGAAGTCCTTGAACAAACCCAAGTTGTACTTAGAGTGACTGCGGATGCTTGATCCAAAAATTCTTCGAGAGAATCCAGACATAATAAGAAAGATGCTCAAAGACAGGGCTGTTAATTTTTCACTTGATGATTTAATAAAATTAGACAGGGAAAGAAGAGAGTTAATTATCAAAACAGATGATCTACGCAAGAAAAAAAATGACATATCTTTAGAAATTGCACAGAAAAAAAAGTCGGGTCAGGATACAAAAGTTCTCATAGAACAAATGAGACAAGTTTCTGAAACACTTTCAGGACTAGAGGACATTCAAACAAAGACAGAATCAGATTATACTAAACTCGCGCTCACACTGCCTAATCTTATTCATGAATCAGTTCCAATTGGAAAAGATGAGACTGCAAACAAAGAATTAAGACAATGGGGAAAAATACCTCAGTTTGATTTTAAGATAAAAGATCACATAGACTTGTCACAGAATCTTGATCTTATTGATTTGGAAAGAGCTGCAAAAGTAGCTGGTGCTAGATTTTATTATTTGAAAAATGATCTTGTTATGCTAAATCAAGCACTGGTACGATATGCATTGGATTTTCTATCCGAGAAAAACTATACCCCTATTCAAACTCCATATATGATAAATCGTAGTTCGATGGAAGGAGCTATCATTGCAAATGATTTTGAGGATGTAATTTACAAAATTGAAGGAGACGATCTATATCTTATTGGAACCTCAGAGCACGCAGTAGCATCGATGCACTCTGGCGAAATTTTGGAAGGAAAAAGTTTACCAATGAGGTATGCAGGAGTAAGTCCTTGTTTTAGGAAAGAAGCTGGTGCACACGGAAAAGATCAGAAAGGAATTTTCCGCGTTCATCAGTTTGAAAAAGTTGAACAGTTTATTTTTTCAAGACCAGAAGAATCATGGAAAGAACACGAAAGAATGTTATCAATTGTTGAGGAATTTTATCAAAAGCTTGAGATTCCATATAGGATAATGGTTTTATCAAGCGAAGACCTTGGAAAAATTTCTGCAAAGACTTACGATCTTGAAGCATGGATGGCAGGACAGAATAGCTATCGGGAGATTGTTTCATGCTCTAACTGTCTTGATTTTCAGGCTAGAAGACTTAAGATTAGATTTCGTGATAGGACAAATGATCAGCCGCAGTATCTTCACACATTGAACAGTACACTAGTTGCCACCTCGAGAACTCTAGTATCAATATTGGAAAATTTTCAGACAAAAGATGGGCATGTTGCAGTTCCAAAGATTTTGCAGAAATATCTTGGTAAAGCCACAATCTAAAAGTCGTACAACTTATATTTTGGCTTCAAACGTCGATCATAGTTGACACGTCAAAAGACTGCAAGGATAAAGGATAAGTGGAGAGAGAAAAAATGGGTTACAGTACTTGCTCCTTCTGCGTTTAACAGTGTTCCAGTAGCTTACATCCCAATTACTGATGATACAGGTGCAATAGGCCGTGTAATCGAGGTCACCTTATTTGATATTGTAAAAGGAGATCCTTCACAGCACCAATTCAAACTATATTTCCAGATAAACAAGGTTGAAGGAAATACTGCAACAACCATTTTCAAGAGATATGAATATGCGAAAGAATTTTTGCGTAGTCTTGTAAGACGTGGTTCTTCTTTGATTAACTTTATAGGAGATTACAAGACAAAGGATGGTTATATTTTCAGAATTAAAATTATTGCACTTACACAAAAGAAACTCAACACGTCTCGCAAACACGCACTTAGATTAATTGCACGCGATGTAATGTCAAAAACAATTCCAGAAATGACAATAGAACAATTCGTACAGGCTACTGCTTTTGGAAAGATAAATTCTGACATAATGGCAGCAGTTAAGAAAATAATTCATGTAAGACACGTAGGTATCGAAAAAGCAAAGATAATCAGAACAGCTGAAGCAGAGATTGCTTTACTACAAGCCTAATAGATTTATTATCAATATAGATTCGAAATAACATGGTAAATCAGATAGAGATTACTGTAGAAGTCATTATACATACTACTGAAGATAGAAAAAAAATTCTAGATTCTATATTTGAAATGTTTGAAATAAAAGAAGGTGAGTTTACTGAAGAGAAACTTGTAGGTCATTTTGGAAATTCAATTTTACTGTTAAAAACAAAATTAACAAAAAAAAGAGCGCAAGAGTTTGTTCACAAGGTTATTTCAAAAATTTCAAAAATTCAGATAGATGGATTTTTTGATAATATAGATATGCATCGTGAAGGATCATCCTTATTTTTACGAATTAGTAAACAAGACATAGTAAGAAAAACTG
>JBGOUS010000008.1:0-13364 GCA_041477675.1 Nitrosopumilaceae archaeon | reverse complement strand
CAATTCTTTTAGAAATTTCACCAATTCCTCGTATACATTTGGAATCATCGCATTGATATTCTTAGATTGATTGTAAACAAGCCTGAAAATTTTGCGATTATGATATAAAACAACCATTTTACGTTATTATCATAATATTACACAATATAAAATTATCCTCTCCTGATGTATCATAAAAATTATATAATATGATACAATGTTTTTTATACTTTCAAAAAAGTAAGGATCCAATGTTTTGGAAGAGAGCACGAAGGTCCGAGGTATTTACCATAAGTGCTGTAATAGTAGCTTCGGCGCTACTAGCAATAAATTTCTCAGGGAACGCATTTGCTTATATGCCAGGCGATCCTGCAGAGAAATATTCTTGCTTTGAGAAAGATGAAGGCGGAAATCATATAGTAGATGCAGATGGGAAACTAGTTCCTTGTCGTCTAGATACTGGTGACAACGCTTGGATGATGACATCTTCAGCACTTGTGTTGGTAATGACACCTGCTGGACTCGCAATTTTCTATTCCGGGCTTTCAAGATCGAAGAATGCAGTCAATTCGTTGATGATGGTATTCATCACAACTGGAATTATTGCAGTACAATGGGTTCTGTGGGGCTACAGTCTTGCCTTTGGTCCTGATGCAGGACATGGATTTATAGGAACTTTAGACTGGGTTGGCCTGAACAATGTACTTCATGATGTTCCATCAGATGTATACGGTGGCATAACTGGAACTACCATTCCGCATCAGACTTACATGGTATTCCAGATGATGTTCGGTATAATCACACCCGCATTGATTGTGGCAGCATTAGCTGAACGAATGAAGTTTAGCGCATTCTGTGTCTTCATTATCTTATGGGCAACATTCGTGTACGACTTCTGCGCTCACTGGACATGGTCACTAGGATCTGGTGGTACATTAGTAGGCTGGACAGGCGCACTTCCGTCACTTGACTTTGCAGGCGGAACTGTAATCCACATCACTTCTGGCTTCTCAGGACTGGTTATAGCCCTGATGCTAGGCAGAAGATTAGGATATGGAAAGGTTCCAATGGAGCCTCACAACATACCACTGATAGTTCTTGGTGCAGCATTGCTCTGGTTCGGTTGGTTTGGCTTTAATGCTGGATCTGCAGGAGCAGCAGCCACAAATGCAACAAGTGCATTCGTCGCAACTCAAACTGCGACAGCGATGGCAGCAGTTACATGGATGCTAGTATCATGGGCCCATACAGGAAAACCCTCTACGATCGGCGCAGCAAGTGGTGCTGTAGCTGGTCTTGTGGCAATTACACCAGCATCAGGTTTTGTGTCGCCTATGTCTGCTCTTATTATCGGCATCGCCGTATCAGTAATTTGTTACGGTGCTGTACTGTTTAAGAACAGACGCAAATGGGATGATGCACTTGATACATGGGCAGTACACGGTATTGGAGGATTAGTAGGAGCACTTTGTACTGGTCTATTCGCAGAAAAGCGATTTACACCATGGGGCGCTGATGGACTTGTCTTTGGAAACCCACAACAACTATTGAACAACGCAATTGGTGCATTTGCATCAATGGCTTGGGCAGTAGGTATTACCGCAGTCATAATCAAGATTATGGATGCGGTGTGGCCAGGTAGCATACGAGTTACTCCAAAAGAGGAAGAAGTTGGTCTTGATATCGCACAGCACGGAGAAAGAGCGTACGTAAACGAATAGTACGCTAACACTTTCCTTTTTATTCTAATTCGATCTAATTGTGAAATGAATTTAGATGTCTTCAACTAAATTCTATCATGTTTATCACAGCAGATAACTTGGCAAAAACTCTCAAAGATCCAAACTTGATCTTGGTTGACACAAGATCATACAAGGAATATTCTGTTGAACATATTCCAGGAGCTGTAAACCTAGATTTGTTTAACTGTCATTGGTTTGATACATCAAAAGAAGGAATGAAAGCATTTGATATGGAAATGCAAAAACTTCTTTCCTATGTTGGGATTACAACAGAAAAAAAAGTTGTATTTTATGATGAAGTTTCTGGAATGAGTGCAGCTCGAGGTGTGTGGCTTTTGTTATATTTTTCACATCCACAAGTTTTCATGCTTGATGGAGGAATGAAAAAATGGAAAAGTGAAAATCTTCCTTTAGAAACAAAAACGAATGGTTTCAAACCTGCAAGGCTTTCTTCAAAAATTAACAAGGATATTGTTGTTGGATATGAGTACATCAAAAAAAACTTAGATAAAATAAAACTTGTTGATACTAGAAAAAAAGAAGAATTTAATGGCACAGAAATACGAGCTGCAAGAGGTGGTCACATTCCAAACGCAATAAACATAGATTGGAATCATAACATCGCAGAGGATGGAACAATGAAAAATAATCAATTTCTTTCTGAACTTTATCAACAGATATCAAAAGATGATGAAATAGTAACTTATTGTCAAGGAGGATACCGAGCTGCCAATTCATTTCTAGCTTTGAAAAAACTTGGATTCAGAAATGTTAAAGTCTATTTAGGTTCTTGGGGCGAATGGGGAAATAAATTGGATCTTCCTGTAGTCTAGGTTCTTTTCTTCCATAAAAGCTGATTGTACAGCATTTCCGGTGCAATCTTTTTGAATGGTTTTCCCCCACCATCATACCACTTTGTAAAAAATTCGTAAAGATGAAGCCTTAAAGACTGGATATATACGATCAAACCTTCAATCATCATTATTCCAAGATTTCCACCAATTATCAATGCTAAGCCACCAGGTGATTCTGATCCTCCCATTGAATGATATGCATTATTTACAGTAAGCAAAAGTGCAGCATGAACAAGAAGCATAATGCCAATTCTTGCATAGCTAATTGTGTGTGACAAAAGCTCCACTGTTTTTACCAAAAGCACTTCAATTACAACATTCATAATACTTCCTCCTTCTCCTGGATGTTTTTTATTGTGAAGTATTCCACCTACCATTATCATTCCCATGCAGCCTATGGTTACAGGTATTGCAATTCTAGCTACAATCCAAACACGTGCCCAATCCCCAACAAGTATTGTAACCCATGGAACAGGTTCATTATGAACACGTGAATACATGTTCATTATATCATAACCAGAACCAATGGCAGTCATCATAATGACTACGACTCCACCAAACATTACAAGAGTTGGAATAGCTTCTGTAAACATTGTAAGCCTGTCACCTCGTTTATGCAGTCTTCTAATGTGTAAGATAAATGCCCATGTTAGGTGTACTATTCCAAGAAATATCGAAACTTTTAGAATCCTAATTACTTGTTCAAAGTTTAACTCAGCTACACTAATGACTCCTACTAACCATTTTAGGGAATGTAAGGGTCCCCCTTCTTCCAAAAGTGATTCGACTCCAGCAAATTCTGTTAAATGAAAACCAAACACTTCACCAGTTAGTATCCCACCAAAGGCTGCTGAACCGCCTGATATGGCAATTAACATTCCCCATCTTGCAAGTGTTCCCTGACCTTTGAATTTGAACAATAAACCTAAGAACATAAGCAATATTCCGTGACCAAAATCAGCAAACATAATTCCATAGAATATTGGCCACATGATTGCAATCATTGGAGTTGGATCAGCTTCTCCACGTTTTGGTATACCTTGACTTTCTGTAATTACTTCAAAGGTTCTGGCCCATGGCTTGTTAGCAAACAGGATTGGTGTTTCCTTGAGTAGCTTGGGGTCTTTAATTTCTTCAGTTACCGACATCCATCTCTTTGTTGTATCTATGAATTTTTTTTCCATTGAGCGTGGAATGTACCCTTGAATTACTGCAAATCGTTTTGTTCCTCCTGGTTTGCGCATTTTTTCAAGTACATCTTTTACAATCCCAAAACCTTCATGTAATGATAAGATTGTACCACGAATCTGCTTTTTTATTTCTAAAAGTTTTTTTGCAAGTTTCCTTTCTTTCGCAGTAAGTTCAGTAATTTTTGAAACAACTAAACTGTATGCCTGACTTGGATTCTGGGGTATTCCTTGCGGAATTATAAACGGGTTCGCATTGAAACTTCTAAGAACTTTAAGAACTCTCTCAGAATCTTGCCTATCAGTAAAGATTATGATTGCCGTTTTTAACTTACTTTCTAATTCGTACTTGAAAATTGTAATCCCTTCTAGGGTACGACTAATCTCAGCAAAATCCGAAGAATTTATCACAAATAGATTCGTGTAAAAATATTTCATTTGCCCAAGATTGCTTAGGTTAACATTCAGTTTTTTAACAACCTCAAGTGTTTCTCTAATACTAGTATATTCTTCAAGTGAACGTTTTGTATTTGCATAGTCTTCTAGAAGTTTTGCCGGTTCGTCTATTACCGCATGACTTTTTCTCTCTAAATCATTAATCATTGTTGCGATTTCATCAAGCTCATACTGGTTTCTTTTTATCACCAAACCTTTGAACAAAACCTCCATTATTCCAACTCGTATAGGAATCTGGAGACCTTTTACAACTTCATCGACTGATTGATAGAGTTTTTGAGCCTTTAATAATAAATCATCAATTTCAGGAGTTACTGTATCATTTTGGGTTTCTATTTTATGAAACCACTCAAATTCAGTTAGTCTTGATATTGCTTCTGGAGACTCTGTTCTTGGTACAATAATTGTTCCTAACATAAGTTCTGCTACAACCAAGACAGATCATCGGTTGGTTTCACGTTTTTAAAACGTTTCTAAGATTTTTTTCCTGTTCAAAACATTAAAATCTGTTAGCATTAAACGCCTGATCGATGACATCTAGCTCTGCATTAGAGAAAACCGTCGATAAGATCTTGGATCAATCTGAAAACGAGCTACTTTCCAGCTTAAAACGATCGCTTGATGACTCCAAAAATACTCTTTCTAAATCTCTATCTTCACTTGAACAAGAATATGATAGAATACTTGTAGATGGGAAAAAGGAGGCAGACAAACTTCAAAAACAAATCACAGGAAGCGCTGCTCTTGAGGCTAGAAACAAACAACTTTTACTTGTTGAAGACTCGGTTGAAAAAGTCTTTGCAAATGCTATAGAAAAACTAAATGACTTGGTACGAAATGAAGATTATACAAAACTTGTGACTCAATTACTTGATGAATCAGTAAAAGGACTTGGTTCTTCTGATTTTATTGTAGAATGCAATTCAAAAGATAAATCAGTCATCCAATCAATTTTGTCTAAATTTCCTGGCGCAACAATTTCTCCTAACACAGTTAATTGTCTTGGTGGTGTAATAGTAAAATCAAAAGATGGATCAATGAGATTTGATAATACCATTGATGCAAGAATCGAACGTCTAAAGCCTTTAATAAGGAAAGACATTGCAAACAGATTCGGCAGATAGGTATGGTTGCAAAAGGAAAAATAGTTTGGGTTAGCGGCCCCGCAGTTAAAGCAGACGGAATGTCTGATGCAAAAATGTATGAAACTGTCTCTGTAGGAAACCTGAATCTTATTGGTGAAGTAATTCGTCTAACAGGCGATGTTGCATTTATCCAAGTTTATGAATCAACAAGCGGATTGAAACCAGGTGAACCAGTTGTTGGTACTGGCAATCCACTGAGTGTTTTACTTGGTCCTGGAATTATTGGACAAATTTATGACGGAATACAAAGACCACTAAATGAACTTTCCAAAAAATCTGGAGCTTTCATTGGCAGAGGCGTCACAACAACTCCTGTAGACATGACAAAAAAATACAAGTTTACACCAACCGTTAAAGTAGGTGATGATGTACAAGGAGGAAATGTCCTTGGCACAGTTGACGAAACTCAATTAATCAAGCACAGTATTCTCGTTCCACCTGATTATCCTGGTGGTAAAATTACTAGCATTGTTAGTGAGGGTGAATACGACCTTGAGACAGAGATAGCTATTACAGAAAGCGATGGAAAGAAAATACCACTCAAGATGTATCATAGGTGGCCAGTAAGAAAACCGCGTCCATACAAGCAAAGATTTGATCCTACAGTTCCACTAATCACAGGACAGCGTGTCATTGATACATTCTTTCCAATAGCAAAGGGAGGAACAGGTTCTATTCCTGGTGCATTTGGTACTGGAAAAACTGTAACATTACATCAAATTGCAAAATGGGCAGATTCTCAAGTTGTGGTTTACATTGGATGCGGTGAAAGAGGAAATGAAATGACTGAAGTCCTCGTAGAATTTCCACATCTTAAAGATCCAAACACTGGAAGACCTTTGATGGAAAGAACTGTTCTTGTTGCAAATACAAGTAACATGCCAGTAGCTGCAAGAGAAGCAAGTATCTACACAGGTGTCACAATTGCTGAATATTACAGAGACATGGGGAAGCATGTCGTTCTTGTTGCAGATTCTACAAGTAGATGGGCAGAAGCTTTGCGAGAAATGAGCGGAAGACTCGAAGAAATGCCAGCAGAAGAAGGCTATCCATCATATCTTGCTTCAAGATTAGCAGAATTTTATGAAAGAGCAGGACGTGTAAGTGCTCTTGGCAGTCCCGAAAGAGAAGGCTCTGTAACTCTTGTTGGTGCTGTATCACCATCTGGTGGTGACTTTACAGAACCTGTTACAACTCATACAATCAGATTCATAAAGACTTTCTGGGCACTAGATGCAAGACTTGCATATTCTAGACACTATCCATCAATCAATTGGATGAATAGCTATTCCGGATATCTCTCTGATATTGCAAAGTGGTGGAGTGCAAATGTTAGTGATGAATGGTTACATCTTAGAAATGAAGCATATTCGATATTACAAAGAGAAGATACTCTCAAAGAAATTGTAAGATTGCTAGGACCTGAAGCCCTACCAGACGAGGAAAAACTCATCTTAGAAGTAGCAAGAATGATTAAGATAGGAATCTTACAACAAAATTCATTTGATAGCGTAGATACCTATTGCAGTCCTAAAAAACAACTAAAGCTTCTAAAACTCATGGTTAATTTTTACAAAGGAGGGCAACGTGCACTAAAAGAGGGTGCAACTATTCCAGACATTCGTGCCATGTCTGTAATTAGTAACATGTTGAAAGCAAGAATGGAGGTTACTGACGATCAAATTGCAAAGCTCGATCAACTTGATTTATTGATGAATGAACAATTCAAAAATATCATGGGAGTGAAAGTTGCAAGTTGACATTAGAAGGCGGAATAGAATACAGCAAAATTGCAGAAATTAAAGGACCACTTGTTATTGTTGATGGAGTAGACAAGGCTTCGTTTGACGAACTTGTAGAAATTCAGACAACAAGTGGCGAAAAAAGATTAGGAAAAGTTATGGAGGTTGGATTTGGAAAAGCTGTAGTTCAGGTTTTTGAGGGGACAACAGGACTTTCAATTTCTGGAACAAAAGCAAAATTCATTGGAAAAACAATGACGATGCCGGTTTCTGCCGAAGTTCTTGGTAGAGTATTTGATGGACTTGGTAGACCAAATGACGGGCTTCCTGATCCGATAGCTTCTAAATTTTTAGATATCAATGGTGAACCAATGAATCCAGAACAAAGAGATTATCCTAAAGACTTCATCCAAACTGGTGTTTCAGTCATAGATGGAATGTTGACACTAGTCAGAGGTCAGAAACTTCCAATATTTTCTGGTTCTGGAATGTCACACAACATCTTGGCCGCTCAGATTGCAAGACAAGCAACAGTAATTGGAAGTGGTGAAGAATTTGCCGTGGTCTTTGCAGCAATTGGAGTACAATACAGTGAAGCACAGTACTTCAAGCGAAGTCTTGAAGAATCTGGTGCTCTTAAAAGAAGCGTACTTTTTCTTAATCTAGCAGATGACCCTGCAATTGAACGAATCATCACCCCTCGTGTGGCACTTACAGTAGCTGAATATCTTGCATATGACCTTGGTATGCATGTTCTTGTCATACTTACAGACATGACAAATTATGCAGAAGCGTTGCGTGAAATTAGTGCAGCAAGAGAAGAAGTCCCTGGAAGAAAAGGATATCCAGGATATCTCTACACAGATCTCTCGACCATTTATGAAAGAGCAGGGAGACTACGTGATAAAAAGGGAAGTGTGACACAAATGCCAATTCTTAGCATGCCAGCTGATGATATTACACATCCAATCCCTGATCTAACTGGGTACATTACAGAAGGACAGATCGTGTTAGGCAGAGATTTGTTTAGAAAAGGGATTTATCCACCAGTTAATGTTTTGATGAGTCTTAGTAGGATCATGAAAGATGGTGTAGGAGAGGGAAAAACACGTGCAGATCATATGGAGATTGCTAATCAAATGTATGATGGTTATTCTAGAGCACAAGAAGTAAGAGCTCTTTCTGAAATCGTAGGAAAAGCAGGACTTACTGGTGTTGATATAAAATACATGGATGTTGGAGATGCATTTGAACAAAACGTTTTGTCACAAGGTGTAGACGAAAACAGAGTTCTTGAAGAAACTCTTGGATTGGAATGGAAGACTGCCTCTATCCTACCAAAAGGTGAACTTACCAAAGTCAAAGACAAGTTTATCGATCAATATTACAAGGCGAGCTAAATGTCCTTTGGACAGAACGTCACCGCAACAAAAATAGAGCTTCTCAAGTACAAACGTTCAAGTCAAGTAGCAAAGATGGTACAAAAAATCCTTGATGACAAGCGAGAAGTTTTACTAAAAAGAATAGATGAGATGATTAACGAAGCAACAAGAGCTAGAGGTGACATCTGGAGTCCACTTCAAGACATATACAGATCTGTTAACGACGCATATCTTTCATTAGGTACCAACACTGTAGATTCGGTTGCACAGTCTACTCCTGCCGTAATGCAAGTAGATATAACAGTTAAGCGTGTAGTAGATGTATCAATTCCCGCTCTTACAGTAAAAGAAACCGACACAAAATCTATGCCTTATGGATTCGCTGATACAAACGCATCAATTGACAGAGCTGCGAAGCAAATTAAAACAATGCTTTCACAAATCTGTAAAGCAGCTGAATATGAAAACGCAATATTCAGTCTTGCAAAGGCATTAGAAAAAACTCAGAAACTACTTAACGCACTTGAAAATGTAATTATCCCACAATACCAACTACGAATAAAATTTATACTTTCCACACTTGAAGAAAGGGAACGAGAAGAATTCGCAAGGTTAAAAAAAGTTAAAGCTGTCATTGAGAAGAGAAAGACATTATGACAAAAGAAGACATCAAAAAATTACTTGAAAGTGCTAAAGAAAAATTGGAGAATGATGAAGAATCTTTTATCAAGACAATACAAGACGATCTGAAAACCTTCAAGAAAAAAACACTTGATAAAATTCAATAAATAATTTTTATCATGATTTAAATATAGTATGAAAAGGAGCCAATATTGACAATGAGATCTGCAGTTTACATGCTTATTGCTGTACTGACTATATCAATTTCTGGATTGACCGGTCTTGCATATGCTGCGGATGTTACCGATGCAGCTGGAACCTCAACCAAGCTTATTGGCGCAGGTCTTGCATTTGGCCTTGCTGCACTTGGTGCAGGTGTAGGTCTAGGTTACGTAGGTTCTGCAGGTCTTGCCGTAATCAGCGAAAACCCAGCTTTACAATCTAAAGTATTCATCTTTGTAGGTATGGTTGAATCAATTGCAATCTACGGTATAGTCATGATGTTCATTATCCTAGGACAATAAACTAATAATATTTCAATTCATTAACATCTAGAATTCTTGTACAATATCTACATCTTAGGACAAGTCCAGTTTTGTCTACAACATCCATTATTGATTCAATGTCTTCACCACTATTTGTTATACAATCGAGATTCGAACATCTAAAAATTCTTTCAATCTCGTTTGGTAAAGTAACACGTCTTTTTTCAACTAACTTGTAGTCTTTAATTATGTTTACAGTAGCTTTTGGTGCAATCAATGCAAGTTTGTTTGTGTCATCATCTTTTAGAAATCTATTTTCTACCTTTATGATGTCTTTTTTCGACACCTTTGCACTTGGAACATTTAGTGCTATTGTAATTACATTTCCATCCTTCCCGTCTATTTCAAGTGCATTTAAAACTTTGAGGCCCTTGCCCGCTTCAATATGATCAATGACTGTTCCATTTTTGATCCGCCTAACAATAAGATCGGATTCTGACATTGGAATACTTTGTATAGTACTCATATATATTATTGAACTGGAATGAGCAATTCTTTTTTCCAAAAAGACATTGTCTCAATACGTGATTTTGATAAGCAAAAGTTTGACACCATTTTTGATGCCACTGATAAAATAATTATGATGAATCCAAATGAGAGACGTGAGCTTGGACGCGGAAAAACATTAGGATATCTTTTCTTTGAACCAAGCACTAGAACGAGACTTAGCTTTGAAGCTGCAATGGCATCACTAGGTGGAACATCTATAGGAATAGCTGATGCTTCTTCTTCTTCTGCAAAAAAAGGTGAGAGTCTTGCTGATACCGTAAAGATAATGTCACTTTATTCTGATGTCCTTGTTTTAAGACATCCACTTGATGGTTCTAGTAGATTTGCAGCAGAGGTTTCTACAAAACCAATGATAAACGCAGGAAGTGGAACAGAGGAGCATCCAACACAAGCCATCCTGGATCTTTATACAATAAGAAAAGAAAAAAAGAAAATTGATGGCTTGAAAATAGCCATAGTTGGTGATCTAAAATATGGCAGAACAGTTTATTCTTTGTTATATGCACTTGGTAACTACAAGGTAGACGTACATCTTATTTCACCTCATGCACTAAAAATTAGGGCTGATTCTACCTATGAAATCAAAAAACGATTATCATATACAGAATCAATTAATCTAGAAGAAAATCTTGACGAATTTGATGTTATATATGTAACAAGAATCCAAAAAGAAAGATTTGCAGATGTGGAAGAATATAACAAAGTAAAAGGAAGTTACAAAATTGGTCCTGAAATAATAAAGAAAATGAAAGAAGACGCAATCATAATGCATCCATTACCACGTGTTGATGAGATTTCACCGGAAGTGGATTCAACAAAACATGCAAAATACTTCAAACAAGCAGAATATGGTAAGGATACACGTGCAGCACTTCTTGCTCTAATATTGAATGAGAAGGGCTTCTAATTATCTAAACAGGATCTTTTGGTGCCTTTTCAATATTATAATAAAACTCATTGTAAATATAAGAATCAAAATCACAAGTGGCCCAAACTCAGGAGCAACGACGATGGCAAATTGTGTTGACTCTGATGTACCGGCTATTTTCTCAAATCGGATGATAATCGGACCTGTTTGATCTTCTGCAAAAGTATAATCTTCAAATCCGCCTCCAATCGGTGCATTTCCAGAAGATCTGTGGATTTCTTTTCCATTCTGCTGTATAACAAAATCATACACTGAATTTTGTTTTGTTGCAAGTGTGATGGGATCTCTTATTGTAAATATGAACTTGGTTTTTTGATTTGGTTGTATAACTGCTGGATCCCATGCCAGATCAACCTGAAATTGTTCATTTTTGGTTTTTGCACTAAGTGGAAATTTGATTTCATCACTTGCAACAAGTTTAAACTTCATATAATTTGGCAGATCACCAGATTTTTTTTGCATATCTCTTAATACTCTGAGATGATCCTGTAAAATTACAAAATGTACTATTCTTCCATCTTCTACAGAATAATCATCTACCGAAATTGATGATTTAAATAAATCAATCCCATTTACTTGTCCAGTATAGCTGTTAGCAAGGAGATCTGCAAAATATTTTGGAAATTGTATCTCCTCGTGTACATATGGGATCTGACTAATGTTCTGCTCACTCCAGTCAAATGGTATTTCAAACGATATGGTATTCTCAGTGGGATTATACTCAAAATTTGTTATCGTGTCATAATATGATCTTACTTTGAATTTCACATCTTGACCGTCTTTTGTTTTTTGATCATAATACGTCGTTTGACCAATACTGATGTATGCATCATACTTTATTGGTTCATCAAGTATGTTATCTGGCTCATCTATGGTGCGAATTGCTATCTCTAAATGATATAAACCACCTGAATTGAAGATAGATCCTCTTAATTCAATTGGTTTTGCCTCTGTGGCAGTCCAACCTCCAAGTAAAGGCTCTTTCTCACCAGTAAGTTGAATTTCACCATCACTAGTTGGATAAACTTTTATTGTTAAATCTCCATTTTGAGTAAAGAAAAAATTTCTAAAAATCAGTTTATCTTTATAATTTAATCCTATCAGAAAATTTACATTTTTAATATTTTCTCCTGTTTTGGAATCAAAAGCTCTTATCTTGATCTGTTTATCGATGCTTACGTCATCATAAAATGCGGGAAGCATCTCTGCAGTAATTGTTATGTCGCGTCCCTGAAAGTTCACAGGAGGAGGAGTATCAATACTTAGGCCATGACCAAATGCTTGGGTTATAGTTGGCATAATTATCAATAAAACAAAAAACAAAGCAAAAGTTTTATGATTCAATAGCATTTTTCTTCCTGTTCTGAATATAAGTTTCTGCCAATTATTAACACAAATAATCTATGTTATGACAAGTTTAACATGATCCATTTTTCTATTTGTTTTGAAATCTTTTGTCATTCCATCGACTTTATCAGCTTCGCCATGCAACAAAAATAATTCCATGCATTTGTTCCCCTCTATCTTACTATGCAAATGCGTTCCGATCAATTCTTCATGGTTATGCTTTATTCCTGTAACTATTTGCTCTGACTCTTCATCATGGATAATCATTAGTATGGCGTGAATCAGGCCAGAAAGATTACTTCGTTGTCTTTCTTCAGCAATCAAGTTTCTAATCCCCGCACGTATGATTTCAGATCTGCCTGAAAATCCCATGGATTTTTGCAGTTTGTCAATTTCAGAAAGAATTTCATCGTTTAATGATATTGAAACAATTGGCATGCCTAGTATATTATTAACTATTTTATAAGTTTAGTAGTAATTATTATTAATATTTCTTAGATTTATTAATAACCTTAAAGAACATTTGATGTGAATAATGACACACGAGCAGCAATACTAGCTATATTGATAATAATCCCGCTTTCAGCAATTGTGCTCTGGTTCTCAGAACATAACGACGTGGTTGGTTTTGCCGAAAAACGTCAGCTAAAAGTACTTGCATCATTTTATCCGCTCTATGAATTTACAAAAACAATTGGTGGCGAAAAAATTGATGTTTCTACCATTATTCCTCCTGGAATAGAACCGCATGATTGGGAACCAACAATTCAGGATCTTCAAAAAATGCAAAACTCTGATATGATAGTGATAAATGGTGCTGGACTTGAGCCTTGGATAACAAAACTAGTTTCAATTAATCCCGATATTTTGATCGTTGATACAAGTAATGGAATATCATTATTAGAAAAAAATAAACAAATATTTTT
>JBGOUS010000102.1:0-4473 GCA_041477675.1 Nitrosopumilaceae archaeon | reverse complement strand
ATTCAATTGGATTAATAATGATCAAATTAGGTTGTAATTTCCTCAGTTTTTTTAGCAAACAGTCCTGCTATGAATATTACAACCCCAAGAATTCCAATAAGACTTCCTACAAATTCTATTGTTTCTTTGATATTGGTTTGTGTTGGAGCAAGTAAAACTGCAAGTATAGCACCAACTACAATCATTGGTACTCCTATACCAACGGAGATTTGTTTAGAAGCCATGTGGAGTGTAGCCTTGAAAAACGTATATGAAGTTTATGTTAGATTCAAAATGATTTTTGTTAAAATTTGCACATATCAAGATACCAATTTTTGTATCATGTGTATAAGCTTGTCAATTTCGTTTATTGTATTTATCGCCTTTTCTGGAGATGTATCAAGTTGAAGTTTGGCGGTTTCAAGAAGTGAAAATGCACGTGTAATCCACTTGGTAGCAATCTCATTTTTAGTTACAGTTTTTGATAAATTGTTTAGTTGAATCTCTAGGTTTTGAATTTTTGCTTTTGTTCTTTCTACTTTGGAGTCAACAAATTTTATAGCTTTACTCGTACTGTTTGTTGGAACTGGAGAATTTGATGCATCATTTGTAGCTGGAGGTTGTGCTTTTATAGTGTTAAGAATTTCGTTTATTGACCTTATTTTTTGTAACGAATCTTTTAGATTGTTATCTACAATGAGCTGTCTTAATTCTAGAATCATATCATTTGCGGTTTTTATTTTAGTTCTAGAATCATTATCTTGTAAGGTTTTATTCAAATTATCAAGTTTTGATTCAAATTGTTGGATAATAACATTTATTCTGTTAACTGTAGACTCGTCAAGTTTTTCCCTAATTGTATTGATTCCTTTTGTTTCTGATACTATCTCACTAGCATCAGAGACTTTTTGGAGCTTATCTTTGGCAGTTTGTAGATTATCAATAATGTCTTGTGATAGCCCAAGATCCTTTGCTTGAGAGATTAATTTGTCAAGACTTTCAATTTGTTTTGCTGCAAAGACCTTAGCTCTATCTGAGGTTCTTTGTTTTGCTACTTCAGAAATTGAATTGTATGCATCAAGTATAAACTGTTTCGCAACTCCAAGTGTTTTATTCACCTCATCAACATTTCCTGCATCCAAACTTTGCTTTGCAATTTGTATTAGATTATCAAATTCTATGAAATCGATTTCTATAGTGTTCTTAGTTGCAACCGCTTTGAGTCTATTTGCGTCATTTTCTATTCTAATAATTATAGTTTTTAATCTAGATTTATCGGTTGTAGGTGATAATTCATCAACAGTGGTTGGTGTAGAAGATGATATCTTGTCACTTGCACCTTTGAACAATTTCATTGCAGAGAGGAAATGCTGTTTTGCTACAGTAATATCTCCTTCCGAGACGGATTTTGCAAGTGCATCGGTCTCTGCAGAGCCTTGTTCATAGAGTTTACTAATTTCATTAGGAACCGTTTCAAGTTGTGACAATCTGATCTTTATGTTGTCTCTTGCTTGGTTTGCTATTCTAAGGAGTGAATCCAGTTGTGCATCGGCATAAGCCTGCATCGGAATTGAAAATATCATACTTCCAACTAACGCAAATAGAAAAAATGATAAGTGTTTCATTCCTGGTTTTCCTCCATTGTTTTTCGTAATTTTATTAGGTTTTGTTGATCTTTTTTTTCTATTTCTACAATCCCTTCCCTTTCAAGACGTTTTACTGCGCGCCATGTAGTAGTACGTGGGAGAAGAAACTTTTTTCGTAATTCACTTTCATAAACTTGGCCACCATTTTCAGAGATAAATGTAACTATATCCTTATCTTCCTGACGCAATTCTGGTTTAAGTCTAAAGATTGTTTCTTTGTCTGGAGTTACAATTTTTTCATTTGTCGGCAAGACTTCTACTGTCTTTTTGATTGCAGATTTTGCTCTTTTAATAAAAAGTGAAATTGTTATTATGGCTCCTGCTACTGTACCTATTGTAGCTGCAGTTGTAATAACAGTACCGCCTATAGAAGTCAAAGGATTATTATCTGATTTTGGTCCAGGATTTGAAAGTGCTGTCTCTTGTTCTTGAATAGCAATATTCTTTGCTTCATTAGCTAGGATCTCGGCACTTGAGAACCTACCTTCATTAAACGCAGAAATCGCCTCCTCTAGTTTTGCAGAAGCCAATGGCGTTTTAATTTTTTCTCCATTAATTTTATCAATTAAATCTCGTGTTTTTTCTATGGCAAGGGTTGCAGTCTGAGTTGTTCCGAGAACGCCAAATACATAATTAATTTCAGCGGTTCCACTTGGAAGTGAAAGGAGTGATTGCTCATCCACGACTTGCATATTAAGTGGAAATGCGTCCATACCTACAATTACAGTATTTTTCGGAAGAAGTATGGAATAGTCAGATGGTGAATCAATAGAAAATGACCAGATCTTGCCGTTTTTTGTAACTAAATCCGCTGTATCATACTCGATTTTTACTTGAGATGCTCCTAATGTTTCAATTACTACCTTGTTTTTATCAATCTGACTAGAAAGCAAGAGATCATTTTCATCCTGTGCTACAAGGTTATCAATGTTGGTTCCAAAAAGTTTC
This sequence comes from Nitrosopumilaceae archaeon, assembly GCA_041477675.1. GTDB lineage: Archaea > Thermoproteota > Nitrososphaeria > Nitrososphaerales > Nitrosopumilaceae > UBA8516. The sequence goes on along the minus strand of JBGOUS010000102.1, from coordinate 1,900 downwards.
ATTGTAAAATCAGGTTGCGACGGATTAACTTCGGTCTGGTAAAAGACGTGTGTAGTACCATCTGCATCAATTGTAAAATCCAGAACCTTAGATACACCAAAAGTATATTGTGGTACAGACTGCAAGGCTACTAGAAGAAAGCATACAGCTATGAAAGGCGCTTTTACCATCATTGTCAGGATATTGGTAATCCTTACAAAAAGCATTCCTTCTTGTATTGCATACTCAGGTTGGACTAACTCTATTCTTTGTTCCATTTTTTAATACCTTAGGTTCATTGTTTGGACGAGGTCTTGGAATTTTTGAAATTCTTGGAAGAATTTGATGCCCTTCTCTGTAATTACAAAGAGGCGGTTTCTATTGTCCTTCATTGAATCTACCAAACCCGCATCTATGAGCTTTTGACACTTGTCAAGCACTGCATAATGTGACAGGTTTGCCCGTCTAGATATGGCAGACACAATTACTCCCTGCGTACCACCGTCCATGGTCACACCTAAAATATCGGCAATTATGCCCATTTCTGATCTGTATTGTTGTTTTGACATGCCTCTCTATAGATTGGATGTATTATCAGGGACACCTTGAAACATCATAGCGGAACGCCTAGCGGAACGGTTGTTTTAGTTTATGAAATGGGTAAAATGGCGTAAATTACGTAGCGGGGGAAGGGTGTACGGATACGACTTTGATGTATCTAACTGTCTTTTTTATAAAATGGAGGCCTGCAATTAGCCTCCTATTACGGAATTAAAACCCGACGCGCTAAACGACTCTGACTATGTTGGGTAGCCAGCCCATCTGCAAAGAGATTATCGGAGTTAATGAGATATTTGATCGTCTAGATTATACAAAAGCATGTATGATTAGTGTACTAACATAAGATACTGCCGCACTAGCAGGTATAGTTATAATCCAAGCCCAAACAATTCTTTTACCAATTCCCCATCTTACAGCAGACATCCGTTTAACAGCCCCTGCTCCCATAATTGCTCCAGATATTGCATGAGTGGTGCTTGCGGGGATTCCAAATTGGGCAAGAACTGCAAGAATAGATGCACCTCCTGTTTCTGCTGCAAATCCTTGGTATGGTTTTAATTGTGTTATTTTTAATGCCATGGTTTTCACGATTCGCCAGCCACCAAAAAATGTACCAAGGCTAATTGCCAGTGCTGCAATAAAAATAACGTAGAATGGAACTTCAAAGCTAGTAATCACTCCCTCTGTTAGTAAAATTAATGCAATTATTCCCATGGTTTTTTGACCATCGTTTGCTCCATGAGTTAAGGAGAAGTAAGTTGACGAGATAAGTTGTAGTCTACCAAAGACAGAATTTACCTTACCTGGCTTCTTTTTAGCAAATATTGTAATTATTAGAGTTGCTAGTAAAAAGGCAGCAACCAAACCAACTACTGGAGATACTATGATACCAATTGCAACTTTCTCCAATCCGCCAAGGATAACTGCTTGTACTCCGGCACCTGCTATACCTGCACCTAATACACCTCCTACCAGAGCATGACTACTTGAAGATGGTAAACCCAATAACCATGTGATTAGATTCCAGACAATTGCACCAACTAATGCTCCAATAATTATGTAAATTGTCACAAAGTCTGGGTTGATGAGTCCTTTTCCTATCGTAGTTGCAACAGCAACTCCAAAAATAAAAGGTCCAATAAAGTTTGCAGCTGCTGCAAGAGTGACTGCTTGAAGCGGTCTTAATATCCTTGTACCTACCACAGTTGCAATGGAATTTGCGGCATCATGAAAACCATTTATAAAATCAAAAAATAACGCTACTAGAATTGCCACAATTGCGAGTTCATACATGGTAAAAACCTAAGTGTATTTCAGAACAATGTCTTCTATCGAGTCTGCAACATCTTGACACCTATCT
>JBGOUS010000028.1:0-8600 GCA_041477675.1 Nitrosopumilaceae archaeon | reverse complement strand
TAATTGAAAACTCGAAGAATTTTAGAAAAAACCCAGATGTTAGAATGATAGTAGAAGCTTTGATCAGTTCAGGAGTTGCTGCTTGTATTGCAGGAAGTAGCCGTCCTTGTTCTGGAGCAGAACATCTCTTCTCTCATGCCTTGGATTATTTGGTACCTGGTGTTGGACTACATGGAGAAAAATGCGGTATAGGTTCCATTTTGATTTCTAAATTGCAAGGTCAAGATTGGAAAAAAATTGTTTCTATGCTAAAAAATGTAGGCGCACCCACTACTGCAAAACAAATTGGCCTCAAACCAGAAATTCTTGCAAAAGCTCTTGTGATAGCTCCATCACTTAGACCTGAGAGATATACAATCCTAAATAAGATAAAGATGACAGAAGAAAAAGCTATTCAACTTGCAAAAAGTACTGGTGTTTTATAGATTAAGCAGCTTTTGGTTGTGCAGTTTCTGCTTCTACTGGTTTTGATTCGGTCTGTACTGTTTGCGGCTTTTCTGCCTTTGTATTAGTATAACCTTCGATAAAGTTGATCTTTTCCAGTTTTGGTACAAATTTGAAAATGTCGTTTACAATAGCTCGTTTAATTATTTGAAGCCCTTCTGCAAGAAATGTTTCCTCAGGCATAATAACGTCAACTTCTGTTCCATTCACTTTGAAATTTAGTTTAGACTCTTCTATTGGTAAACGTCTTCTTAATAGACCAAGAATTTTTTCATCGTCAGTATTAAGAGATTTTAATACATTCACATCGTAAAGAATAGTTTTTCCAGCAAATCTGTGATTAAAATCAACCTGAACTCTACCAGAACCAATAAACCTCACAATTCCAGTTCTTTCATCTACCTCAATTGCATCCCCTACTGAGATTTTTTCTGCGTCTTCGCCAAGCTTACGAAGAGGAATCATTCGGACCTTGCGAGGGTCTCTTGTACCAAATCCTTTCTCTGGGGGAACCTCTACTGTCAGCTTGTCACCAGTATTAGTATCGAGTAATGCATCATCTAATCCCTTAAGAACCCATGATTCTCCTACAGAGACAAGTCGTGGTTGGTATTTCATGTTAGTATCATGAATTGAATTTAATTTGGCATCATCTTCTCTAGTGGTTTCAAAAACTTCACTAGTATCTTTTACCTTTGCAGTATAATCTACTAAGAGTAATGTGCCTTTTTGGAAAGTCATCGTGATCGATGTTCAGAGTTCCATATATTAAGTTAACATGAGATTAGAATGCTTTCAGTTTTTCTTCAGCTACTTTGAGTGCTTCTGGATTTGTCTTGTATCCCATCATGTCAAGAGTTGAAGAAATTGCAGAGATGGTTCTCATTACATGATATTTGTGAACTTCACCCATACATCCTACTCTAAACACTTTTCCTTTCAGATCACCAAAACCTCCTGCCACAAGAACTCGGAATTTTTCTGAAAGTGTTGATCGGAATGTTTTATCTTCTAATCCATCAAGATAGTTTAGTGCAATTACAACTGTAGATCGAGCGTCTTCTTTTGCAAAGGGAGTAAGACCCATTGCACTTAGACCAGAATATAATGCATCTGAGCAAATTCTATGTCTTTTTACTCTTGCATCCATTCCTTCTTCAAGTATAATATCAAGAGCTTCCCTGTATGCGTAAAGAAGTGGTAATGCAGGAGTAAATGGAGTTTCTTTGTTATCATCATAGTACTTGAAATATCTTGCCAAGTTAAAGTAAAATGTCGGAGGGGGATTTGCAATCATGTATTTCTTTGCTTTAGGACTAATTGCTATTGGTGAGATTCCAGGTGGTGCGGCTAGTGCTTTTTGTGCTCCAGTAACACACACGTCAATACCCCATTTGTCCATGTGCAGCTCCTCACCGCCAATTATTGATACACCATCTACAACAAAATACGAATCGTTTCTTGAAGTAAGTTTAGAAATTTTGTCAAGATATTTTACCATTGTTCCAGTCGAGGTCTCATTCCATACAACGTAAAATGCCTTTACGTCTTTATTGTTGTCAAATGCTTCTTTTACTTGGTCGTAGCTTGCATTTTCACCAAAAGGAGTAGTTAGTCTAATGACATTTGCTCCCTGCCATTCTAACATGGTTGCAAGTCTGCTGCTAAATTCTCCGTTTACAGGAATTATTACTTTATCTCCTTTTTTTATAAGATTTACAACTGATGCTTCTACTGCGCCAGTTCCTGAAGCGCTAAGTGCAATAACGTCGCCTTTTGTATCAAAGACTTTTTGACTCTTTTCTACAACATCGGTATATAGTTGGACAAAATCTTTACTTCTATGATTTATCATATGAGTAAACATAGCACGTGTTACTCTTTCCGGAACGTTGGTTGGTCCGGGTAACATAACCAAATATTCCAAATAAATTCTCCAATCTCTACGCTTAGTAGCCGTTATTTATAATTACAGAATTTTTGAAAGGCGCCTTTCTGCGTCTATTTTTAATAATATTTTTTTTGCTCCTTCCGGTACAAACTCTTCCCATCTTTTTCCCATTGCCATCTTTTCACGAATATTGGTCCCAGAAAGGTTTTCTCTTTCTTTAAGTGGCACTGGTATAACTTTGATTTCACGTTTGTGATAAAGTGTTTGGGTAAAATCATCATTTGAAAACACTACATCATACTTTGGCACTATAGAGTCAATATGGTATGTCCATTTCGCATGATCATCGATATCCGGAATATAGTAGATTTGGATTCGTTTCCTAGTTACATCATTAAGAGATAAAATAATCATTTCTTTTCTTTCTTCTGCAGTAAATGGGTTTCTTTTTTCATTGCTTTTATTTGAACTACCAATTCCTATCCAAAGATTTTCTACTTGGGATAATGCAAATGTAATTGCGTCTAGATGACCAAGATGAAAAGGTTGAAAGCGTCCAATGTAAAGGCCATTCATACTTTAATTTTTATTTAATTCTTTAAAAGATTATCATTCATTATATTACTACAAGAACCTGTAAAAATTATGGAATTAATAAAAATTGATGGTGCATTTGGTGAAGGTGGAGGACAAATTGTTCGTAGTGCAGTAACACTTTCCTGTTTGACTCAAAAACCAGTTGAAGTTATAAACATTAGACAGAACCGAAAAGTTCCAGGTCTTAGGCCACAACATATGACTGGAATTAAAATTCTTGCAAAGATTTGTCATGCAAAAGTAGAAGGACTTTCAGTTGGTTCAACAACAATCAGATTTTTTCCTTCAGAAATAATTGATATGCAGTTAAAAGAAAACATAGGAACTGCTGGAAGCATCCCTTTGATTTTACAGATATTAATTCCCTCAGTATCAATTTCAAAAAAGAAACTGAAAATGTCAATAACTGGGGGTACGGATGTTTTGTGGAGTCCTACAAGCGATTACACAAGATTTGTTTTAGGAGAAGCTTATGCTAGACTTGGCATTAATTTTCACATGGATATCAATAGACGCGGATATTATCCTCGAGGTGGAGGTAATGTTAATGTGGAGATATCTCCTCGTGAGAAAAATAGTCCTATTTCTCTTCTTAAAAGAACTAGTAAATCAGTTAGGATTTTGTGCATTTATTCAGGGATCTCATCACAATCAATTGAACAAGAGGTAAATGAAGCAAAGAATATCCTCAGTAATGCTGGTTTTGATTGTGATTATCAAGTCAAACAAGAGGATGCTTATGATAAAGGATGTTCTTTTTTAGCATATACTTATGATGAAAATTGTATTATAGGTTCAGACGCTATAAACGGAAAAACGTTGAATGGGATGGGACGTCTTGTTGCTACTAGGTTTTTGGAATCTACTCTAGGTGTGGATCAATTCCTTTCTGATATGTTAGTGATTCCACTCTGTCTTACTGATGGTGATTCCATTTTTAGAGTAAATCAGATTACAAAACACCTTGAGACTAACTTGTTTGTAACAACTGAGATATTAAATTGTAAGTATGGTATAGGTAAGATTGATAATGGTTTTGAAGTAAGAATTGTAGGTAACTCAAATACCAGCATCTAGCATTGCTGCCATCAGCAATATTGCAATAGATATAAAGACAATAATTCTTCCTAAAGAAATAATTTTTGAGCGAAGTTTTTGAATTGATTCTTGAGACATTTCTTTTGCTTCAATTTTTTTCTCCACATCAGATCTTATCATTCTGATATGAATAGCAAATATTACTATCAGTGCTGCTACAAGCATTATTTTGATTGTAAGAATTATGCCATAGTTTGTTGAAAAAATCGTTTCTGGTCTATTCAAGATGTGTTGTGAATTATAGAGTCCTGTAGCAATCAAAATGCCTAAGGATGGAACAGCAATTTTGTTGAATTTTCTTCCCACTCGAATCATTATTCTTAGTCTTTCTTCTACAGATTCTGATATTGTTTTGAGAAGAGGAGCAAGAACAACTCCAATGAAGAGCGAACCCCCAACCCAGATAGAGGCAGAGATGAGATGAATCCATGTAATTAGTGCGTCTACAATTGGCATAGCCCGATCATCACATATTATGAATATTATCTGTTCGCATCTGAGAAGGTTTTTTAGTTATATAAAACCCGTTAGCTGTTGATTTGGTTAGTAGAGGAAAATTGGTTATTTCTGCAGCTTTTGCAGGATTATTTGCTATGCTCATAGGATATTATTATTATGCCAGTTTAGGTAACCCCGATCTTGAAAAAGTACAGTTGGATTTGGCTAGTGTAAAGGTATTAGAAGTAAACAAAGTGGACCAGCGTGCAAAGCTTGAAGTTATTTTTCTTGTGAGTAATCCAAGTGAGAAAACTCTTACTGTTTCTAGCATACATTATGAATTGTTGGTAAATGGTAAAACTATTGGTAATGGGGATTACAGTGCTGAGGATATTTCACTTCCTGGTAGGGCTCTTATCCCAGCTGGTGGTCAAATTCCATTTTCTAGTACCTTTAATCTGGTATATACAGATCGTATAGCCAAAGAATATTCGGCAGTTACAAATAATGAAGATGTAATATATGCAGTAAAAGGAACAGCCACAATCCAATCAGCTTGGACTGAGATAGATAAACAATTTGAATCTGCCCTTGGTTAATTCAAACCCCAGCTCATCTTTTTTTGTGGTGTAATCTTAACAAAAGGAGCTTCTCCTTCCTTCCAAGGAGTTTCTTTAACCCAGTAGAATTTTTTGTAAAAAATCTCATATAGTCGTTTGAATTCTAATCCCTTTGCAATAAATTCTGCAATTCCCTGTATGATTATTGCCTTATGTTTTCCTGCAAGGTAAACATCTACAGCTATTGCAACATTCTTGTTTTTCTTTAGGTTAGAATATTTTTTTGTATTATAGTCAGTTGCAATATAGAAAAATCCATTTTCAAAATAATATGTTACAGGAGTTACATGTGGTACGTCTTTATGAGATGTTGCGATTCTACATGCCTCGTTTTTTTCTAAGAAATCTATTTCTTTTTGTTTGAATTCAACCATATTTTATTCATATTTCTGTGTGATAAAAACAAGTGGGTCGAGAGAGATTTGAACTCTCGACCACCTCCGTGTCAGGGAGGTATCCTACCAGGCTAGACCATCGACCCAATAGAATACGACTCTTCTAAGAGACGTTATTAACGTTTAATTTGAAAAAATAAGAATAATATGCATTGTTTTGGATGAATACTCATGAGTGAAGATTTTTCAGAAGATGAAAAAAATGGCTTCTACAAGGCCGTTTTTTCTAGGCGTGATGTGAGATCTCACTTTACTTCGGAGCCAATAGATGATAAGACACTGTCTAAAATTTTGAATGCAGCTCATCATGCACCCTCAGTGGGTTTTTCACAGCCATGGAATTTTATTTTGGTAAAAAACCTTGGAACACGAGAAAAAATAAAAAAATCTTTCGATGTTGAAAGAATGCATTCATCGGATCTTATTGAGGATCCAAAACGGTCAAGATATCTATCTTTAAGACTCGAAGGAATCTTAGATTCTGCTGTAAACATTTGTGTTACTTACGATCCATCTAAATTCGGCCCTTTTGTAATTGGAAGATCCAGTATACCTGAAACAGGAATTTACAGCGTATGTTGTGCAATTCAAAATTTATGGCTTGCAGCAAGAACAGAGGGGATTGGATTAGGATGGGTTAGCATTCTTTCTAATGACGATCTTAAAAAAACTCTAGAAATTCCAGAACACGTTGTTCCCGTTGCCTATTTGTGTCTTGGTCATGTCTCAGAATTTGCACAAAAGCCAGATCTTGAAACCGCAGGCTGGTTACCAAGACTTGATTTGAAAGATGTTGTGTTTTATGAGAAATGGAATGGTGTTGATGATCCAAATTGGCATCAAATTCATGAGATGATAGTTTCGAATTTAGATTACGCTTAAATTGTTACAAGGTTGATTTTTGCTGGGCTCGTGGCGCAGAGTCTAATTGACGCGCAACATGGATAGCGCGGTAGCCTCCTAAGTTACAGGTCGAGGGATCGAAGCCCTCCGAGCCCGCTTTATTATGTCCTTAGATCATATGTTCATTAATTGTTTAAAAATAATTATGATTAATTCTTGATTTTATAATCATATCAAAAATGAAATTTTTGGTTATTTGATTTAGATATAATCTGATTCGACTGGGTCATTATGAAAGTTGTCGTCATTTCTGCTAGTCCAAGAAAAGATGGCAATACGCAGATCATGATGCAATATTTGTATACTTATGCTAAGACAAAATATCGATACAAAGTTCATTGACTTGTCAAAGGATGGGATTGATTGTTATCAAGGACCAGGAGAGAGCTGTAGCCAGATTACAATCCAGACAGCAAAGGATGTTACTTCGGCTGATGTCTGGTTCATTGGTTCACCTCATTACAATTCATTATTTAGTTCAGCTCTGAAAAATCTCTTTGAATATATCAATTATAAAGAGACAGGAGACAAGACTGCAGGCATTGCAATTTTAGGCTCAGGAAGTATTAGTTTCACAAATGTACAGAATGCGATTACCAGTTTGATGTCTTATTTTAAAGTGATAACAAATCCAAAAGCGCTACTCATGACTACAGATCAGATAACTGATGGTAAGATAGTTGAAGAGAATGTCATAGTTAGACTCTGTGAGCTAGTTGATGAGACCTTAAAACTTGCTTCTTAAACGAGCTTTGAACTGGGATCTACATAAACTGTTTTGAAGATTTTAACAGTGTAATCTCCTTGAAAGATATTAATCACTTGATCACCATGTACACTTCTGGCACGAAATTTGTATTCATAGGTTCCATCTTCTTTAACATTGGTTTGTGCAAAGTGCACTGGTTCACCATTTTTGTATATCTGAATTATTACTGGGTATCCATCTACGGGATTAATTACTTTTCCTTCAACAAAACCCCATGGAAGAGTATTATTTTCTGGAATGTTCATTGATATGATTTTTTGTTGTAATATAATTGGTCTATCATCTGAAACCAGTGTTGGAATGGAAGGAAATTCTTCTGATATCGACGAGGTAGAATTTGGAAACATTATAAATAATGTAGCCAAAGCTGCCAATCCAAAACCAATTACAGAATTCATAGAAATTTTGCCACGAAAGTTACATATTAAGTTGACTGATAATTGATTCATCAGAATATGTCAGAAGAAAATCTAAACAATGGATGTCATTGTAATTGTCACTTTGGTGGAGCTATAAGTTGCCCTGGTTGCAAGAAAAATCATGAGACTCATAGTTGTGAACACTGCAAGTAGTACTATTTCTTTTTTTTGCGTTTTGAATTTTCTTGTGATGCCAGTATTTTTAGATTAGCGAGCTCTGTCTTAAGAGCCTCTATTTCAACTAAAGTTTTGAGATTTTTAATTTCTGTCTTGAGTTTTTCTATCTCCTTATCTTTGATTTCTACTCTGTTTTGTAACTCCTCAAGGTCAGCAGAGAGTTGAATCTTAGTTTGCTCTAGCTCTCCTGCACTTATCTGAACCATTTGTAAAGGCTGACTCTCAGTTAGCTTTTTTTTTATTTCGCTGTGCGAGCCATATTTATGCATATAATCTGCACTTTTTTGTGCAAGCCAGCATATCACGGTTAGAAACCATGCTGCAATTATAAACACCAGCAAGGTAAAGTGCACTGCATCAGGAAGTATGAAGTACAGGCCTGTAAGAACTGCTGCCAGGGCACCAACTGTAACCGTAGGAATGTGTCCCATATTTCAATTCACAAATTTTCTTGCTTATAATAGTAATGGAAAATACTAGATTTGAAAGGTTGATAAAAAGAAAAGATTTTGCTAGGCAGTAACGCTTCCAGCATCTTTATTGCCAAAATATCCAGGTCGTGGGACCTCAGATTGCAAAATCTGGATTTTTTGTAAAAGTTCATTCCGTAAATCTCGTGCAACTCTTCTTACTGTGGGCCTTGGAACGCCAAGATCTTCTACTACTTTAGTATAGATATCTTGTTTGTCTTTAAGTCCCTTGTCAAGTAGCGCGTTGATTGCTTCTTTAATATTTGTGCTTTGGGTAGAGCGATTCACGATTTTTATTTTTCAGATCTTCTATATAAGACTGTTACTGTAGACTGGTGTTACATATTTAATAATTACAGTGCGATCAAAAATTCTATTT
>JBGOUS010000184.1:0-2852 GCA_041477675.1 Nitrosopumilaceae archaeon | reverse complement strand
TCTGTTCTGCTGAAATTTGTTCAAGGACAAATCCACTTGGAAAAAATTTGCTTGGAGTTACTGGCATATAGGATGGAATAAAAATAATTGCGATCAAAGTCGCACATCCCAAAACTGCAACAATCATAGGACCAAGACCGTCTTTTCTTATTGACAAGATTAGCAAACAAGAAAGTACACCAACTATTGCTCCTACAGGTATCAAGATAAACTGGGATTCGGCATATCTTATTCCAATATACGCTCCAACCAAAACAGCACATGTCAAAATAAGGTTAGTTTCTAATCTCTTCCTCTTTTCAAATTCAAGCCTTGACACTGGATATGATACTACATGATTCCGTATATCTTTTCATCCAAATCACCATCAAACAAAGAGAAGTCCTAAAAAGAAAGGACTGAATTAATTATCAGGGCAATCGCACTATAAATAATCAAAAGTCCTTGCTGCACAACTTGTGCCAAAAATACAAATAGTGAGAAGGAAACCTAAAGTGGTATAAACAATGGCTGAATTCATATGTCCTGATTGTGGGATGAGGCTTTACCACGAAAACGAGACAACCCTAGAGATTGAAAAAGGAGTACACAAAAAATTTTGTAGAAAAAAACCAGGAGATACCAAAAGTTTTATGCACAGAGGTGCAAATGACACGGACTCGATAGATAACGAAAGGGCCTATGACGACGAAGGAAAAGCCATACTAAAACGCTAGGCTTCAAATAAAAAACAAATCATGTCAGAACAAAAAACCTACCAGTTAACACCTGACTTGAAAATCTGCCAAATCCTAAATGGTATGTGGCAGGTAGCAGGAGGGCACGGTCAAATCAATCCAGAATCTGCCATTTCTGAAATGCTTTCGTATCATGATTATGGTTTTACAACATGGGACATGGCAGACATTTATGGACCTGCGGAAGAATATCTTGGTGAATTTCGAAGAAGAATTGCAAAGACAAAGGGAGAAGACGAACTTGACAAGATACAGGCCCTGACAAAATTTGTCCCAAATCCAGGTCCAATGACTAGATCGATTGTTGAGCATTACATCGATAAATCAATTCATAGAATGAATGTAAAGGCAATTGATCTACTCCAGTTTCACTGGTGGGATTATAACGATACAAGTTATCTTGATGTATTACATTATCTCTTTAAGCTTCAAGCTGATGGAAAGATACGCCATGTTGGACTGACAAATTTTGATACGGAAAGAATGAAAATCATGGTAGAAAATGGATTCAAGCTAGTATCAAACCAAGTCCAGTATTCTATCATAGATGAGAGACCAGAAGTCAAGATGACTCCGTTTTGCCAAAAAAATAACATCAAACTACTTGCTTATGGAACACTTCTTGGAGGATTCATGTCTGAAACTTATAGAGGGAAACCAGAGCCAACAAGGTCCGAGCTTTACACGTATAGCTTACAAAAATACAAGAACATGATTGATGCTTGGGGTGGATGGGCCCTATTTCAAGAGCTACTTGCGGTATTATACCATATAGCAAAAAAGCATCATGTCAGCATTGCAAACGTTGCAACAAGGCATGTCTTGGACAAACCTTCTGTTGCAGGTGCGATAATTGGCGTAAGGCTTGGGTTAGCAGAACACAAGGAAGACAACGCCAGAGTGTTTTCATTGAATTTAGATAATGATGACAAAGAAAAGATAAGAACAGTGACTACAAGATCACAGGATCTGTTTTCCTCTATTGGGGATTGTGGGGATGAATATCGATGATTTGTCATTCTGAATTAGGTAGAATAATCTCAAGATGTGATTATAATTAATTTAGATAGTCACTTGATCTAATATGAAAAAATTATTCTTGTTTTTTCTTGTCATCATCTGATTTTTGTTTTTGAGCTGCCTTTTTTGTACTTTCAAGATACGCTATTGTGGTTCCCAAGTTCCCAAATCCAAAAGAATTAAGCGATTCTGAAGGAACCATGACTATGGTATTGCCCTGTACCTTGATTGATTCATACAACATGTTGGATTGTCTTAAAGCAAAAGCAACAGGGTTTTCGGCATACACCTTTGAAGCTTCTTCAAATTTTTTTGCAACCAATACTTCTGACTCTCCATATGTCACTCGTGCGGCTTTCTCACGTTCGGCTTGTGCCTGCATCGACATTGCAGACTCTAGCTCTTGTGGGATTATTACCTGACGAATCTCGACACCAGTGACTTCTACTCCCCAGTTACTTGCTTCACTTTCTATTATGGTTCGTATATGAGAATTGATTTCTTCCCGTTTTGATAGAATGTCTTGGAATACTGATGAACCTATATTGTTACGTAGTGTAGTCTGAGAAACTTGTTGGATCATCTGGTTAAAGTTTTCGACATTTAATATTGCATCTTTAGCTCGCTGCTCAATTATTCTGTAACGGAGAATCGCATCGATGGTGACAGGGACATTATCTTTTGTAAGCATCCTTTCTGCTTTGAATTCACTCACTTTTTCTCTTATATCAACTACTAAAATATTGTCTGCAAAAGGCAACCTAGTCTGGATGCCAGGTCCCACCTGCCTGTTGAATCTTCCAAGGCGAAGTATTATCGCCCTTTCATATTGGTTAATTATCATTAGAAAAGATGAAACAATAACTGCCGTTCCAAGAGCTATCGAAAGATATGTTACTATCACGTTGTCAAAGAACAGACCAATGCCAATACCAATTATTAGAATTAGTATTCCTATTATGACATGAGAACCAGATCCTTTCTGAGTAACAAATTTGTGTGCAAAATCATAAGTCGAGTAGCTAGACAATCCTTTGTCCTTTCCCTTTTTGTCCTTGTACTGAATCCATTCCTTGATTCTCCTGCATTATCTGA
>JBGOUS010000148.1:0-3455 GCA_041477675.1 Nitrosopumilaceae archaeon | reverse complement strand
GCACATAACAACTGCAAAATTTCTTACACTGATCTGGCAAGACTTGTTAGTCTATATGGCCTTGGAAATGAGATTGGATCAAGGGAAGTGCTTGAATGAACATTGGTGTAGTGATAGGAGAAGCAAAGCCGACTGAAGTTACAGGACAATCTATGCGACCACTTTCTGTTGGTGAGTATGTTATTATAGATTCACAAAATGGAAAACTCCTTGGTTTGGTTGAACGCTCTATTGTTTCAAGCGATGCATTGACTGACATAAGAAACTTTGATGAAGCAATGGAAAGCAAAGAAGTCGCTGAGCTAAACTCTCGCGACAAAAACTACAAAGTAAAAATTGGAATTCTTGGATTTTTAGATAAATTGCAAAAGGGTCAAGCCATAGTTCCTGCGGTTCCACCACTTCCTGGAACATCGATTCTTGAAGCAACACAGCAAGACCTTGGTGTCATATTTGCACCAAAACAAAAAGAGTGGATTAGAATTGGTTCTCTTTTAAGAAATTCAGAAATTGAGGCAAAAATCAACATAAATCGAATCGTATCAAGGCACATTGGAATACTTGCCATGACTGGCATGGGAAAAAGTAACCTTGTTTCCCTTATTGCCAAACAAGTTTCAGCACTTCAAGGAACCCTGATAATTTTTGATTACCACAATGACTATGCAAATTTGAATCTTCCAAAGATTAGCGTCACAGATGCCAAGATAAACCCAAGACTACTGCAGGCAGACAAGCTTGCTGAAGTAATTGAGCTTAGAGAAAACGCAGACAAGCAACAAAGAGTGTTACGAGAATCCTTTACTACTTCTGTAAGACAGGCAAAGGACTTTTGGGTTGCACTTGAAGAAAGTGTCTCTGAATTTGGTCATACAACAAAAGGATACGCGGACAGTGCAAGCAGAGTGCTTGACAAAATTGATGATGCAAAGCACAGGTTTTCTGACATTTTGGATCCCGATTGTGGTGACCCAGTTGATCTGATAAAAGAAGGAAGAGTAAATGTACTAAGTGTTGCAGAGCTAAGCGAAAGACAGGCAAATGTTGGGCTGTCTTATTATCTACAAGAATTGCTAAACGACAGAAAGGATTCTTACTGGGCAAAAAAGGGAAGAAAACTTTCAAGAAATACTACAAAATTTTCCACTCCGCTGTTTGTAATAATTGAAGAAGCTCATGTCTTTATTCCGAAAGGCGAACACACTGACACAAAGTACTGGGCTTCAAAAGTTGCAAGGGAGGGAAGAAAGTTTGGCATTGGTCTTGGAATAGTGTCACAAAGACCGAGAAACATTGATCCAAACGTCCTAAGCCAGATGGGTTCACTTGCAATCATGAAAATAGTTCAAGACGACGACCAGCAACAGATTGCCTCAGCAGCAGAGTCTCTAAGCAAGGACCTTCTCACACAGCTCTCCTCGCTAAATATCGGCGACGCAGTTTTAGTGGGTCAATGGGTAAACCTTCCATCAATTGTGCATGTTGATGAAGTAAAAGGAAAGGCAATAGGCTCTGATCTGGATGCAGTAGCAGAGTGGTCTGAATCTACAAAATACAAAGAAATTGCAGCCGAGTCTACCCAAGGTCTTATTCAAAAAGACTTGCTAATGGATTGACATGATATTTTCTCACATCTCTGATACACACCTGGGATTTGTACAATATTATTCAGAAGAAAGGGAACAAGACGTCTATTCTGCTTTTGATCAGGCAATTGACATCTCGATAATGGATCATGTTGATTTTGTAATCTTTGCAGGAGACATATTTCATGCACCAAATCCAAGTGGAAAGGCAATCTTGGTCTTGGCAAATGCCTTAAAGAGGCTAAAACAAAACAGCATAGATTCATTTTTCATTCTTGGCGAACATGATATCAGCAGAATACGTGCAACACCAGTTCCTTTTGTGTATCATAATCTAGAGTTTTCAAAATACATTGGAAACGGCAAACCATTTTACTACAAAGACGTTATGCTTGTTGGGTTTGACAAGCGAAGAAAAACCGAAGCTCATACCTTTGAAAATGATTTTGCACAAGTAGACTCTGATGCAAAAAAACACACGGGACACAAAATTCTTGTTTTGCATCAGGGAATATCTGAGATAAACAAGTTTGCAGGGGAGCTAAACTCTACTGAACTTCCAAAGAACTTTACTTATTATGCCATGGGGCACCTGCATGATAGAGAACTTAAAAAATTTAACAACCTTGTTGGTCCACTTGCGTATCCTGGTTCCATTGAGCTTACCTCTAGTGAGGGAATAAAAGAAACCCAAAAAGGGTTTTACGAAGTTGACATTTCATCAGCTGAGGCAAAACCAACTTGGATAAAACTTGACACACGTCCACAACTTGCGGTCAAGACTGAATTTAAAAATCTAAAAAATGAAGTAGATTTGTTATCCAAAAAACTGAAAACATTTACACGAAAACCAATAGTTGAAATAAAAATTCATGGAGAAAAAATAGAAACTGATCTAGTGCAATCACAAATTGCAAGACTTTATCCTCTTACATTGCGATGCTTTTGGAAATCAATACAACCAGAAGAAAACAATGGTTTGACATTTGTGGACAGGCCAGCAAAAATTGATGATGAAATGTTCAAACTTGCAAAAGACATCTTGAATTCAGAGTTATGGGCAAACTTTGCAATAAGAGATCTTTTGCCACTGCTTTCTTTAAACCAAATTGATGAAGCAAATCATCTTGTGATTGAAAATTATAATCGATTCAAAAAGGAGAAAAAAAATGTTAACTGAGATAGAACTAGGAAATTTCCTTTCACATTCTAATACAAAACTGCCATTTGACAAAGGAGTCACAGTATTTGTAGGACACAACGGGGCAGGAAAGTCAAGTGTCATTGATGGCATAACCTTTGCGCTCTTTGGGCAGCACACAAGAAACTCAAACAAGGGTTTGATCCGTCGTGGCTCGAATCAAGGATATGCTAAGGTTGACTTTACTATATCAGGAAGGGCGTTTGAGGCAGTACGAAAAATTGATTCCAAGGGAACACTTTCTGCACAGTTTTTTGAGAAAAAAGATGGGACTCTAGTACCGCTTGCAGCAGGGGAAAGAAAACAGTTTGGAGAATCCATGACAAAGGAGATTGAATCTCTAATTGGAATGGATTTTGACAAACTCAAAATTGCATCGATTGTACGGCAAGGCGAGCTTAATTCTATCATTGATGCTGACCCAAAAAAATTCAAAGAACTAGTCAATGCGATAATTGGAATAGACAAGCTTGACACCGCGTTTGGATTGATGAAAGATATTGTGGTAAACTTTCGTGACTCGATAAGAAAAGAATTGGAGTATGATGATACCGACATTGAAAGTCTAAGAACAAAGCTTGATTTTGTCTCAAAAGAAATCAAAGAGGCTGAACCACAAAAAGAGGAATTGGTTGTAAAAAAACAAAAACAAGAACGCGGGCTAACCT
>JBGOUS010000129.1:0-3927 GCA_041477675.1 Nitrosopumilaceae archaeon | reverse complement strand
CGAAAATACCGTAAAATCCAGCTTGAGGACACTTCATGAGGAACAATCTAGGTTAAACCAGGAAAAACATGATCTTGAGGTGGAGCTTCATGTGATGGCAAAAGAAAAAGAAACAGCAGATGCTACACTTGTTTCCTTAAGGGAAAAAGAACAACAGCTAATATCAACGTCTGGAACCTCAGTTTCTACTCTCAAAGAGTATGATGCAAAGCTAAAGGAACTTTATGACATAGAAAAATCTCTTACAAAAGAAATAAACAATTTTGAAAGACAATCTGATTCTCTTTCTCGTGATGTACATGACCTTAAAGAAAATGAAGTCAAGATCAAAGCGACACTTAGATCGTATGGTTATGATGAACTTTTAGACACATTTGATGTAGATCAAATACTGAGTAGGTTGGAAGCAGAAAAAAAGGCATTAAGTGGAACATTGAACACAAAAGCTCCAGAAGCATATGTTGAGATCTCAAATGGATATCGTTCCATGTCAACACGTAAAAACGAACTTGAAGAAGAACGAAACTCTATTGTGAGATTCATAGAAGCAATTGACAAAGATAAGCGCCAAACATTTTTGGAAGCTTATGACAAAGTTGATCAAGACATACGCAAAGTTTTCAATACGATGACTGGAGGTAATGCTTGGCTTGAAATACAAAACGAAGACGACATATTCAATTCAGGAATATCATATCTTATTCAGTTCCCAGACAAACAGAAAAGAGAATCAACTTCAATTAGCGGTGGTGAAAAAACACTTGCTGCAATCACATTCCTATTGGCATTGCAGACACTAAAACCATCGCCTTTCTATTTACTTGATGAGGTGGACGCACACCTTGACGCACTAAACACAGAGAGGATCTCGAAAATTCTTCTAGAACGTTCTGTTGGTAACCAGATTATAATGGTCACGCTAAAGGACTCTACTGTACAAAAGGCTCAGCTTATCTATGGTGTTTATCCAAAGAACGGAGTTTCTCAGGTTGTTACCTACAAACAATCTGATGCACAGCAAATTGCAAATTAGTCTAGCTTAACAAAACAGGAAACTAACCTGTCTTGTCCTGTCTGTTCAAGTGGGGGCTCATCCTTACATTTTTCAATTGCATATGGACATCGTGCACGAAATCTACATCCTTGATACACGTCAACATCAAGAGGTTCATTGATTCTGATCTTTTTTTCTTTGAGAAGGTTATCAGGTTCTGGTTCTGAAATGGCATCTAGCAATGCTTGTGTATATGGATGTCGAGGATGCAAAAGCACGTCATCTATTGGACCGCTCTCTACAATCTTTCCTAAATACATGATGGCAATGTTTTGGCCAAGATATCTTGCAGTTGAGAGATCATGTGTTATGTAGATATACGAGATATTGTGTTTTTGTTGCAGCTCCCTCATTAGCTCGAGCACTTCAGCTCTGATTGAAACATCAAGCATAGAAACTGGTTCATCAGCAATAATCAATTTTGGTTTTAAAACAAGAGCTCTTGCGAATACTACTCTCTGCCGCTGTCCTCCTGACAACACATGTGGAAATTTATTAAAAATATCTTCAGCCGGTTCTAGTTTTACTTCATGTAGCGCATCCAAAACCATTCTTTTTCTCTCTTCTTTTGTACCGATCTTGTGAATTTCAAGAGGTTCGCTTATGATATCTGATATCTTCATTCTAGGATCTATTGACGCGTAAGGATCCTGGTGTATCATCTGGCACTGCATCCTTATCTTTTCAAGACTCTTGTTGTCTTTACCTATCTCTGTACCATCAAAAAATATTCTCCCAGAATCTGGTTCTATTGCTCTTAAGATAAGTCTGGCAGTAGTTGATTTTCCAGAGCCTGACCCGCCTGCCAAAACAAGAACCTCGCCTTTGTTTAATGAAAATGAAATACCATCTACAGCTTTGACAACCGTGCCTGAAGAAGAAAACATTCCTTTTTTGACAAAGTGTTTTGTCAAGTTTTGTACTGATAGAATTTCATCCATCAATAGTAATTAAAATGTAAACTATATCAAGAAATCTTTTATGCTATTTTAGTTGAATTATTCATAAAGCCAACATGATACGTAGCCAGAATCTGTTTTAAATTTTGGAGGATCTTTTTTACATTTTTCCATTGCCTGAGGGCATCTTTCGTAGAATCTGCATCCTTGGGGCGGTTGTATCAAACTTGGTGGCGTGCCTTTGATGTAGTTTGTCACTTTTTCTCCCCTTAATCTTGGAATTGATTTCAAAAGACCCTGTGTGTAAGGATGCTTTGGATTTTTGTAAATTTCAGATGCATTTCCAAACTCTACCATCTGTCCTGCATACATTATTCCAATTTTTTCTGCAACCTCAGAAATTATTGCAAGATCATGGGTAATTAACATAATTGACATTCCATCTTTTTTCATTTTTTTTAGCAGATTGATTATCTGGGCCTGTACCAACACATCAAGTGCAGTTGTTGGTTCATCAGCTATGACAAATTTTGGTTTTAATAATAATGCTATGGCAATAACGATTCTCTGCTTCATTCCACCGCTTAGTTCATGTGGATACTTGTTGAGAACATCATCGGGCAGTCCTACTGAATTTACTATTTCTGATATCTTTTGTTTGTGATCTCCTTCATAACGATGCTGTTTTAGTACTTCGACAAATTGCTCTTCTACAGTAAACACTGGATCTAAAGAATTCATCGCACCCTGGAAAACCATCGAAATGTCTTTCCACCTTACATTTTTTCCAAATTCTGATATTGACATTTTTAAAATTGACTTTCCTTCTAAGATGATGTTGCCAGATGCTATATTGCCGTCAGGGACCATCCTCATAATGGATAGCCCAAGTGTACTTTTTCCACATGCGCTCTCACCAGCAATACCGATGGATTCGCCATTTTCTAAAGAGAAACTTAAATCATCGACAGCATGAACTATTCCATTTTCTATCTTGTATCCTGTCTTTAAATTCTCAACAGAAATGAAAGTCATCGATCATTTTAGAACATTGAACTAAATGTAGGTTTTGGAAGAAGGGTCATCACAAAAATGATTTATCCTTTAAAATGTATAGAACATACAATGAAAAAAGAAGATTTGAGAAACTTTCTAGACATGGCTTCAGAGACTTGGAAAGAAAAAGATGTCAAGGATGAGGATGTCAGTAAACCAAACTATCTAAATATGCGTGCTGGTGATTTTGTCGATTCAGATGGCATGCATTACCATGGAGCAATAGTAGCTTTTTGGTCGTACAACAAAAAAGAATCGGATAATTTTGAAAACATGATTAAGACTTTTGGCGTAAGTCGTGAAGGCCCAAAAAACATAACACAGAAAGATTATCAAGAAAAAAATAGATCAAAAAAGTATGAATGAGTCTAACTAATACCATTAAACTATTTGAGAAAAGAGGAAATTTAGTTTATTCTTTAGATGATAAAACAATAGACTTTATGTAATGTATAATGCAAGTTCAGATGTGGATAATGACGAAATAATATTTAGAATTCTGAAGTTTTTGTACGAGAAACATTTCTCGGGTAAGATGATGCACTACTTTGATGCCGATGAAATAATAACTGGATCAGATTTGAAGGATGCTAACAGAGATATAGTTTTAGGAAACATGCTATATCTCAATAATAAAAAATTCGTGAATGGTTTACGAGTATTAGGAGTTGCTCATCCAATATCCATGTACATTACTGAGCTTGGTATTGACGAGTTTAAAAAAATGGGAAAAAAGGAAATACTTGGCAATGAAAGCAGTCAGCATATTTCGGATAGTAAGATAAGTGCTGGAAGAGATGTAAACATAAACGTAGGAACTAACAATAAAATAGAATCCAAAGAGCACCATTCGGAAAATAAAACACTTTCAAAAACAAAAATCACAATAGCAGTTGTAAGTGTAATCACTGGTCTAAT
>JBGOUS010000181.1:0-2997 GCA_041477675.1 Nitrosopumilaceae archaeon | reverse complement strand
CTTGCCAAAGAACATGAGATTTATCCAAAGGCAGTCAAGCTTTTTGCAGAAGGTAAAATCAAGGTAAGAGGAAGAAAGATAGTAATTTCCTAGGAATCAGGTCCGCCAAAAAAATACAATACAACTAGCTCTTTTTTGTTTCCATGAAATTTGTGTTTTAAATTCCTTTCAACAAAGTATGACATTCCCTCTAATATGGAATAGTCCTTGCCGTCTATATTCAAAAAACCGTCGCCACGTATGATATAATAGATTTCATCGCTGTCATGTGGTGCTTGAGTATCTTTTTCACCAGGTTCTAATCTTAGAATACCAGCTGCCAGATTTTCTTTGTTGATAAATGTGTGAAAATATGAATTGCTCCTTGCTATTTCCTTTAGGTATTGGTTTGTATCAAACTGGATTTTCAACATACTATGTTTTCTGACCAGATTAATCAATGTAATCAGACATGAATAAATGGAAAACTTGTGGGCTTGAGCCTTGTGGATTCAGACCTGTGAGAGTTGAACTAGAATGAAAAGTATTGATTCTATAATCTTATTCTGCTTTTTCCCAACAGTAACTGAACAACATTTTCATTGAATCAATTAATGGTCTGGAATTGGTCCAAATGGCAGTGGTGTCATTTGGATGATGAGATGCATTTTTTGTGAAGAGAAGTGCTTCAGAAGAATCTTTGATTATAAAGCAACTAGTATCAGTTTTTCCGTTTGGCAATACTTTGATGAGAGATCTATCTGCCTTATCGATAAAGTTTGGAATCTTTTGTGCAGGACATATTACGAACCTTGCCTTCAGAGTTGAACGGTCCAGAATTTCAAAAAAGTCTTCATGATAAAACCTAGCAATGTCCTTTTCTGTACCTAACATTAAGAATTCTTTTTGACTATCTTGAATCATGTACATGATTTTGAGATTTATTGAAGCGCTACCTTGTAACACTTGCAATTTTTCTTTCGGTTCATCGTTTATTTCTGTGAAAAATGATGGTATGTCATTCCATAGATCTATGATACTATTCCTTTGTTTTGAAAGGGAATTGATCTTTTCGCGTTCCATGTTGACTAGAACAGTTAACACTTTCTCTATTGGCACAGCAGAATACTTTGCAGGTGAGACAAATTCTGTTGTAACCATTCCTTTATTTTGTAAAGTGTTAATGATATGATATGTCTCTGTTCTTTGAATTCGCAGCGCATTGGAGACTTCTGAAGCTAGTTTTGATCCAAATTTGCCTAAGAATATGTAAACCTTTGATTGATTAGAACTCACTCCAAATTCAGCAAGTGCCTCTCTTAATCTGTCTGTAGCAACTTTGTTTTTGTAAGAGATAGCCCCAGGCTCGGAATCAAATATTGTAACGTGTTCTTTTTCCATGGACGTATTTTTGGATTTCAAGAAATCATTCATCATTTGCTTTTTACCCCTGCTAGTTGTGAAAGTCTGACGTTTATCATGCGAAAACTATCAAGCGTTGTCCAATCTGTTTTCTCATTATGTCTCATATTTATCTCATCAACAAAATTTTGCAGAAGAACAATTGGATCGTGATAATTGTCAGTAGAGTCAAAATGAGGATGTTGAATTTTTTGAGATAATAAATTGGAATCTCCTATTCTCAGAGATTTCAGTAATCCAAATCCAACTTTATCATTTCTAGCAATCATAAACAAAGAGAGAAATCCAAACGCGAATAAAATAGCTGTAGCGGCAAAAGAAAGTCTTGTGAGGTGAAGATTTATCGGAATCATTACTGTAAGCACGAAAACCAATAATGCTGAATAATATATTATGTACTTTTCATTCTGCGAATCATACAAACACGATAATGACTTCACACCGAATTAATCTTAAATCAAGATATAAAGATTTTTCCACCATGTTCTACAGACTAGTTTTGATTTTTGATTCAAATTTTGCAATGAGCTTTGTAATCTTTGAATTTTTGTTGTCATCTTTTCACAGAAGATAGTACAGTTCTTCGGTTGCAGCATGATAATCTAGGTGTCCTTTGATTCCCTTTCTCGAATAGCAAACGCTCCGCCCAGATTTCGATCTTTCATGTGTATTTGCGCTACAACACCAATGAATTCCTGATTAAGAGTAGGATCATGAGTCAAAGTATCAGAGAGCAGATCAGCAGCGTCTTGTTCAGAGTGGCCTTGTTTTTCCTTTAATAAAGAAATCACATGACAGGCAACGCATCCCTGGTGTAACTCAACTTCATGTTTTTTTATTCTCTCAAGATCTTCTTTTATAAAATTACTAGCTTGTGATATGTTCATTACAAATCATACGTTCCTATAGATAATTAACGTTCCAAGGATTAAATATCCTAAAACGTACCCAAAGCTTGTTTGACTGGACAAAAAATAGACGGCATTGCAGTGGCAAATTCTGTCAAAGAAAGAGTAAGAGTAGCTGCCGAAGTACTAAGATCAGAAGGAGTCATACCGTGTCTTGCAACGGTACTGGTTGGAGAAAACCCAGCTTCTATGACATATGTTACCAATAAACAAAAAGCATGTACAGAGGTAGGAATTGAAACTAAAGATCACAGATTGCCAGAATCATTTTCACAGCAAGAAATGAACTCGCTAATTGATTTACTAAACAAGGATGACATGGTACATGGAATTTTGGTGCAACTTCCTTTGCCAAAACAACTAGATGAATTTTCTACAACTTCGCGAATCTCTCCAATAAAGGATGTGGATGGTTTGACACCACACAATGTCGGATTATTGTCATCAGGAAGAGCAATTCTAAAACCGTGTACGCCTTCTGGAATAATGGAATTATTTGATTATTATAAAATTGACATATCAGGCAAAAATGTTGTAATCATAAATCGTAGTCATCTTGTTGGAAAACCACTATACCACCTAATGCTTGAAAAAAACGCAACAGTTACCACGTGTCACTCTAAAACAAGAAACCTAAAACAGCACTGCCTTGGTGCAGATATCATAGTTACGGCAATAGGTGACAGGG
>JBGOUS010000015.1:0-10302 GCA_041477675.1 Nitrosopumilaceae archaeon | reverse complement strand
GACGACCAGCTGATTAACAGTCAGCTGCTCTACCACGCTGAGCTAGGGCGGCAACAGACTTTGTTCCTAGTACATTCTGATTTAATCTTTTGCTAAGATTATTTTTCTATACCGGAGGTTTTTTCAAAAAGATAAATCCCATCGAGAAACACTCTGTGATCTTTATTTTTGACTTTGGTGTTTTGTTGTAAGCTTGCAGCTGTTTGAGAAACATCTGTTAATACTGGACCTGTCAATACTACATCATCTCCTTTTGTAACGACTTTGGTAGCACCACGAATTTTTGATATTCTTGCAGCTCGTTCACCTTGGAAATTTTCTACTAAGATATTTCCATCTTTTATCTTAATTGTGATTGGAAAGTGCGCATACACAATTTTCATTTTAAAGGTATAACCTTTTTGGACCCCATCAATGAGTGATTTGATAATTGATTGAGCAGTATTGAATATTGCATAGTCATGTTTTCTTGTTCCAAGTGATTTTAGTACAACATTTTTGTCAACAATGCTAAGATTTACTGGGATTTTTTTGAAGTCTTTTCTTGTTTTCCCAAGTGGGCCTTCTACATATAACATTCTTTTTGTTAGTGTAACCTTTACTTTATCAGGTATCGGTATTGTTGTTTCATGAATCTCAATTTGTTCAGTAGACATATCCTAACAATAATCCTCCCAGACTTTTCTTTACTGCCTCATGGTGAGACATCACGCCTTGATTTGTAGTCACAATTAGCATACCTCTTGAATATGACGGCAGGTATTGCTGCTCCCAGTTGACATATTCATCTTTTTTGACTTTAAATCTGGGCGTGATAGCTCCACATTTGGTTATTTTTGCTAAAAGTTGAATCTTGAATTTGCCTCCCTTTTTATCGTCAACATGTTCAAATTCTCCAATGTAATTGTGATGTTGAAGAGTTTTTAATACTTCCATCGCAAGTTTGGATGATGGTAAAACAACGCATTCTCCCTTTCTCCTAGATTCAGTATTGAATAGAGTCACAAACAAGTTTGCAATTATGTTATTTGAAGGCATTTTCTCACCTAAACTTCCTAAATCCTAATGATACCGCAACTTCTCTAAAGCAACGTCTGCACAAATCAAGATCGTATTTTTGGATGACTGCATTATAGTCTCCACATCGTTTGCACCAACGTGACCCCTTACCGAATTTGTGCACAGTCCTTCCCGTTACTTTGTAATCACGATTTTTTACCATTTTACACTATCTCTATTCCAAATTCTTTCCTTAGAAATTCCTTTGCTTCATCACTTGTGATTCTATGATGATTCCCTACGCTTGCTTTGTGTTTGCTTCTAAATCGAATGTTAAAGCCTGGCCTTGCTAATGAGATTGAAATGTTTAATCCTAAAATGCCAATTTGTGGGTCATATTTTACTCCAGGAATGTCTATGTGTTCTTTTATTCCAAATGATAGATTTCCAAAATCATCGAATGAAGAACCATTCATCTGATTTCCTTTTGCAGTAAAAAGTCTTTTAATAAGTTCAATTGCAGGTTGTCTTCTAAGTGTTACAGCGACACCTATTGGCTCACCTTTGTGAACTCCCCAATCCCTTTGTGTTGCTTTGGCATTACGTGGATTTGGTTTTTGCCCAGCAATTTGTTCTAAGGCACGTTTTGCTTGCTCAATTGGTTCACCAGATTTTCCAACACCCATGTTTAGTACTACTTTAGCTACTGAAATTTTCTTCATTTGGTTTTCAAGTTTTTGAGACAAGTTATCACTCTATTTGTATTACCGGTTTGTCTTTACCTACTGCCATTACCAGATCTGTGGGAATTTCAATTTGTCTTTCGCCAATGTTTACAGCAGCACGTTTTGGGAGAACGAATGTACCTTCTTTAATTTCATCGACTTTTCCTATATGACCTGCATTAATTCCACTTGTTACTATGACTTGGGTACCTTTTTCTAGTTTAATTACATCAAGAATTTTTTGTTCCGGTATTTGAATTACACATGTATCACCTACGTTTACTTTGGTATCAGAGATAAGAGAACGCCCGTCATGAAAACCAAGTTGTGTTTTTGAATCCTTTATTGTTGCTTTGCTTGTTACTTTGACAAGCTTCTTTGTCTTTTCTGCAGAATTTATTGTAATTGGTTGAAGCACCATTGAATCTTTTGGTACCAATCTATATATCTCAGATATCCCATCGAGTTCAACTACATCCATAAGACCAATTCCATGATGGAGTGATTTTCGAATAACACCGTCTATTTTTATTTTTCCACCATAAATAGCAGATTTTGCTTCTCTTAAAGTAGTAGCTAATTTTAGAACATCGCGAATAAACACCGCACTTGGAATGGCAGTATGTTTTGAATGTCCTCCTGGTCTGACAGTTACAACATATCGATCATCCTTTCTTGTAATGCCCCAGAAGATTGGCGACATTTGTCTTTTCAGTTTCTTGCTACCTGCTATGCTGACCATTACTTGTTCTCCTTTTTCGCAGGTTTTGCTGCTTTTGTTTGTTTTGTTTCTTTTTTAGTTGATTCTGGTTTTTCTTTTGTTGTTTCTTTTATAGTACTTTTTAATGGTTTTGTGGTTTTTTCTTTTTCTGCTTCCTTTGTTTTTATAGGCTTTTCTTCTAGTTTTTCCCTTGGGTTCTCTACTGGTTTTTCTTTTAACACTTTGGTTTTTTGTTTTCCCAACCGATTTTGACGCCATTTGTCATCAAGGTTCATTCCAGTTATCATGACATTCGATGTGTGAATGTAAATATCGACATTTCCACCTTTCAATTTTTCACGTTTTATTCCTTCTACGGCTATACTATTTTTTTTAGTTGATACTTGAGTCACCTTACCATCAATTCCTTTGAATTCACCACGCATTATTCTAACAGTGTCACCTTCGATCACACGTGCGCTACGTCGTCCATATTTTTCTCGTAATTCTTTTGAAAGTGTAGAACCGAGTTGTTTGCTTCGGGTGTGATGTGCTGCTTGAAATATCTGTCTATTTCTAACTATTGTTGGTTTCATTTTATACCACCATAGATGCAAGATTTGCTATTCTTGGCCATTTTTCCGAAGCTTCTGCAGCTACTGGACCTTTGATTTCAGTGCCTTTGATTTCGCCTTCTGGAGTAACAAGCACAGCTGCATTATCTTCAAAAGTAACTCTAACTCCATTTAATCTCTTTATTGGATATTTTTGTCTAACAATAACTGCGCCATAGATCTGTTTTCTAAGCTCGCCTGGTCCTTTTTTAACAACTACATTAACAAAATCACCTACAGCTGCCGATGGATATCTAGCAACTCTAGTCTTAGTTTTTTGTACCATTATTATTTCCAATATTTTTGCACCAGTATTGTCAGCACATACTACTTGCGCACCAAGAGGCAATACTCTTGTAACATATGGCCTGAATTCTTGTACCCCCTTAGCAGAAACCGCACGACTCTTTGTTGCTGTCATTATGACACAACCTCAACTACTACAAATGAAACACTCTTAGATATCGGTCTACATTCAGCAGTCAGAACAACATCCCCTTCCTTTACATCAATGCAAGATGGTTTGTATGCATGAATCTTGCTCCGACTGCGTGCATATCTCTTGAATTTAGTTATGAATTTTGGAGCTTCTTGTTGAACTACAATCATTTTTGGTGCTTTAGAGCTTACTACTTTACCTTCAATTAATTTACCTCTAACTGATAATTTTCCGTGGAATGGACAGAAATGATCAATGCATTCAGTTTTTGGCGCTTGAACTGATATTCCTATGTTTCTTGTCATGTCTTTCTTCCTATTCTTTCGTATGATCTTTTTGTCAACATATTCCCATCCAGTGTAATTTCATTATTACCAAAAGAAAATCTCCATAATGTGTTTTCTTTAGGGAATTTCTTAATTCCATTTTCCATCTGCAAAATAAACATAGATTTGGTTTCATCAACTACTTTGCCTTTGAGTCCAACCGATTGGATGTTAGAAGATTGTATAATCTTAGTATCGAGCCCAATTAATTCATGTAGGACTATATTTTCGTAGTTAATCATCGTTTTTTCATCTCTCCTAATCTTGTCAGTATTCTTGCAATATCTCTTCTTATTGCACGCACCTTTCCATTTTCTTTTCTTAGTGTTCCTTTTGACGCTTCTACGCGTAATTTACCAAGTTCTGTGCGCAGTTGTCCAAGTCTATCTTTAAGATCAGTTTCATTAAATTCTCTTACTGTTTTCATCTTCAACCGCGTCATTATTTTAATTCCTCCTCAATCTCTTCATATGTTTCTACAGCCTTGATGTGTTCTTCCTCTTTTTCAATTAATTCACTTTCAGTTCGTGGTTTTGTCGGATCTTCTGGAATTTCTTCGATCATAATAATTTCTTTTTCTTCTTCTACTTCGACCTTTTTCTTCGGAGGACGTGTCTCTTTTGCAGTCCTGAATTCGAATTCTGGAATATAGTTTTCTTTTCTTGCTATTCTAATTCTTACTCCAATAAGTCCCATTTTAGTATCTACATGAACAATATCTTCTGATACTATAACCTCCGCATGATGTCCTGCTCGTGGCAGGATTCCTTTGCTGTGTTTTTCAAAAGCGGAACGTTCTCCACGGAGTTTACCGGAAATTGTGATTTGAACACCCATTGCACCCGCATTCATTATTGTTTGCATAGTCCACATGACAGCACGTCTAAATGCAGTGCCTCTTGCAAGATGTTGCGACATCCTATTGCACATAACGCTTGGGTCAAGTTCTGGTTTATCGATTTCTACTACAGAGATTTG
Organism: Nitrosopumilaceae archaeon; assembly: GCA_041477675.1. Lineage (GTDB taxonomy): Archaea > Thermoproteota > Nitrososphaeria > Nitrososphaerales > Nitrosopumilaceae > UBA8516. The sequence goes on along the minus strand of JBGOUS010000015.1, from coordinate 5,521 downwards.
TGGATTTTTAAGATCAAAATCTTTTTCCAAGGCTTTAGTTAGATCACGTATGCCAGAACCCTTTCTCCCTATTACGATTCCAGGTCTAGTTACATGAAGTGCAACACGAGTTCCTGTCGGAGTCTTTTGTATATCTACATCAGAAAACCCAGATTCTTTGATTACTACTCTTAGATAATCTTTGAGCAGCATGAGTTTATAGCTATCATTTATTACATTTTTTACAGATGACATTTCAAATCTCCTGAGCTACTAGCTCTACGTGTGTCAGTATGTCAATTTTTGGTGTTGCCCTTCCCATTGCACGCGGAGTAAATCTTTCAATTTTTCTTCCCTTATGTACAGTGGCATTAATTATTCGAAGTCTATCTAAATCCATTCCACGGTATTCTGCATTTGATTCCAAATTATCAAGTAACCTAATAAATTCTCCAGCTGCTTTTTGTGGATAACGGCCTGACATCATTCCAGTATCTGATTTGTGACCCACTTCATTATGATATCGTCTAAATGCAACAGCGCGTTTTAGTTTTACAACATCTTCCAGATAGCTTCGTGCTTTTTCAATCGGCAATCCTTTTATTGCAACAGCAATTTCACGTGCATGCTTGTGCGAGATTGTCTTTTCTCTAAGCGATGATCGAACATGTTTTGTTTTATCATAATTTTGAAAAGCGTATTTGAATCCAGCCATATTGATCACTTTAGTGGCACATACAAGCTAGACCTTGATGCTCCTACACCTGGTGCCCCATGAACTACTCTTTTGTTTGTCATCACATATTCTCCTAGGTAATGGCCTACCATTTCAGACCTTACAGTAACTGGAAGAAATTCTTTTCCAGAAAATACATTTACCGTAACACCAATCATGTATGGTAAAATTATCAAATCTCGTAAGTGTGTTTTAATAGGAGTTGTCAGTTTGCCCGCCTTGGCAAGTTTTGTTTCTTCAAGCACTTTTCGTTTTTGGTCAGTGATACCCCTAGTAAGTGATCTTCTTGCTCTAGCTGGTAAAAGATGAAATAGATTCTCCAATGACTGACTCTGAAGATCTATTGTTGAAAGCCCACGATACTTGAATTCTTTAACCATTCAAACTCACCATTATGCGAAGAGATTCAAATTGTACCATATTATAGCATTCCTATCTTTGTTGCAAGATCCCTTGCTTTCTCTATTGACTGGAATTTAACAAATGCCTTCTTGCCATAAACTGATCTGCATGTATTTACCGTCATTGGTTCTTCGTTGTAAAGTATTTTGACTGCTTCCATGATTTTTGGTTTTGTTGCAGTATCCTTTACAATAAAGCATATTCTGCTTTCTTTTTCAACTAGTGCAAAAGTCTTTTCTGTGATATACGGCTTTAAAACTATTTGAATAGCTTCCTCTGAATTCATCCTGTTGTCACCATTAGCTCCAAGTGTAAAGACTTTATTTTACTAATTTCTTCTATTGCATTTTTTGAGAATACGGTTAATCGAATTGGTTGTGAGCCAGGAACCAAGTCCAAAACACTTAGACTGTTTACTGATTTTACATCTACGCCCAAAAAGGCACCACAAGCTTTTGAGAGATTTTTAGAATCTTTCACTACGACGAGTATACTTTTTCCGACTTTGGTTTTTCTACCACGCAAAAGTGGTTTGCCTGAACGTCGTTTTAGTCTTGATCGTAGTCGGTCTATGTCCTGTGTCAGGTTTAATGCATCAAAGAATTTTTTGAGATCTTTTGCTTTTGATATTGATTCAATTTCGTCAGAGACAACGATTGGGAATGAGTCTAGTTTATCGATTTTATGTCCTCGTAATTTTACGAGGTCCGCAGATGCAGTTGCAGCAATTGCAGAACAAAGGGCAAGTTTATTTTCTTTTTTATTTAATATCTTGTATACCACTTTTTCTGTTGTAGGTGGATGAGCTTGTCTTCCACCTCTCACCATCGCGACTCCACCACCTTGTCCTTGTCTTCCACCTCCGCCTCCGCGCAATCTTGCAACTCTTGCTTGATGATGACCAGTTGGAGGACTGTTTGATTCTGCTACAACATCCATGCCAGCATTTGGATATCTTCCTTGAATCTGAAACGCATGTGATTCCAAGTTAACATATGCTTTGTGTAAAAGATCAGTTCTAAGGGGAGTAGAAAATACAATTGGCAACTCTACTTCATCTTCTTTAGAACCATTTATTGAAAAAACTTGTGTTTTCATACCATTATCTCCAAAATGTTAGGTTGTGTTATTTTTGAGACTCTTTGTCTGACTGGAGATCGTAGTTTGACAAGTCGTCTATAAGTTCCCGGGATGGAGCCACGTATTACAATAAAATCTCCTTCCACTAATCCAAAATGTTTGAATCCACCAGAAGGGTTGATTTTGAATTCATTGTTTTGAGTATTGCTCATTATCATAATTCTGTTATTGTATTGTGTTCTTTGATGGAATCCACGTTGACCTGCTCTTGGAACTGTGTACATGATTGTTGAAGGACTGATTGGACCAAGTGTACCAAGAGCTCTTACACTTTTTCTTGATTTATGCTGTTTCTTTTTAACACCCCATCTTGTAATTGGTCCTTCAATTCCTTTTCCTTTTGTTATAGCAGCAACATCAACATCAGCGCCTTTTTGAAAGACTTGATCAACTTTGACTTCTTTACCTAAGAGATCTTTAACAAACGTAAATTGTTTAACAATATCACCACCTTTCACTGCAACTTCAAAAACGTATGGTTTTTTTTGTTCCCTACCAGCATGTTTTGGAAGTACAGCAGCAATGGCAAAAAGATCAGAAATTCTTCCAAGTGATTTTTCTGCTCTTTCAAGACTTTTATCATCTGACTTAGCGGTAAACAGTCGTGGTAATTCTTTTGGTAAGTCTTTTGCATAAATGTCAAAAATTGAATCTAATCCATATCTATCTTTTGCATAACCACGTATTCCTATGACAGAAATTGGAGGAGTTACGACTACGGTACCAAGACTGACGAGTTGTTTCCCAAAGTTAGGTGTCTTGTCTCTGTCATCTATGCTTGCAACACGGATGCAGCCAGCTTTGAATCCTGCATGTGCCAGTAATCTTGGCTGATCACCATCTTGATTTGGCCAAGTTCTGATTCTTGCTTCCATGCTTTTAGCTCGTCCTCTTGGAAGGTATGCAAGACTTCCTCGCCTCGGCTGACTATGCTTTCTATGACCCATGGATAAACGCTAGATGTCGTAAACCCCATTATAAGTCTACTATTAAAAATAACAACTTGATCTGATTTTAATGTAATTTGTGATCTTATCAACGTAATAAATTCATTATGGTAATTGTAAATATAATTCCGCCAACAACAACTCCTGCAAAACCTACAATGATTGCAAAAAGTAAGAATTTTTGTTTAATCATTTAGATCAAATCAATTTGAACACATTAAATTTAATTGCGTGTCAGAACATTTAAGATTGATAATGTACCGAGCATTGCTTCTTCAAGACGTACAGTTTCAGTAGCTTGTTCTGGAAAGAAATTAAGAATCTGTGATTTTTGGATACTGTGTATTGCGTTACCTAAAATTTCATGAATTCCCCTTTCTGGAGAACCAAAAACAACAAGCACCGAGGAATTAGAGATTACGTCAAAAAAATTTTGTGTTTTATGAATGATTTTCCCTTTTTTTGAGGTCAAAATGACGTGTGAATTCCAACTTGAAAGAACGGTGCGTAGATTTGCGCTCTCTTTTATTTCATATCCCCAATATTGTCTAACCTCATTGCGTGCAATCTGTTTTATCGAAGGTTCTGGAAATCCAGTTTTGAATTGTACAGTTATTCTTTTTCCTCCTTTTTCTTCTCCAAAATACTGAATTGGTTTATCAAGTCCGACATCGACATATTTTCCACCTTTTGCAAAGAACACTACGCCTTCTCTTATATCACCGATTTTAATCTTACTTGAATCTGAAGGGTAAGTGTGATGTGGAATTTTTAATGGACTAAGAATTCCAGCATATTTTAATTCTGAAATTTTTGGAAACAATGCACGTCGTAAATACTGTGGTGTTTCGAGATAGCGCAGAATAGTACGTAAAAGAGATTTGTCTTGCTCTGTGCCAGAACTTTCATGATAAAGGTAGATTGTTTGTACATGAAATATTGCACACGTTCGTGCGATCAAGGATATCTTTCTGGATTTATCAAGCTGTGTGGATTCATCGGTTAATGCAGAATCAGGAATTGCAATTGAAATTTTCAACAATTAATGTGTTTTTGTGCGTTATAAAACAGTAGAGATTAGGTTTGTCTTTTAGCAGAATGCTCTTTTGCTTTTGTTGCGTATTTTTCAATATCTTTTTCTTGGACTTTAGTTAGAAGTTTGGCATCGTTAAGAATTTGTGACATCTTAACATGTTTTATCCCTTCTTTGTCTTCACTAACAAGATAAATTGATTCTATTGCGAGTGCTGCCGCGTCTTCTAATGACATGTCTTTTTTGTAGTATTTTTCTAGGTGCTCAGTTACCTGATCAGCACCTGAACCAATCGCAACTGCATCGTATGAAATGTATGTCCCACTTGGATCAGTGAGGTATATGGTGCCTCCACTCTTGTCTATACCTGCAATAATTAATGCAACACCAAATGGTCTAACTCCGGCATATTGAGTAAATTGTTGACATTGATCAGCAAGATGTTTAGCAACTGATTCTACTTCTATTGGTTCGTCATAGATCATTCTGTTGCTTTGAGAGAAGAATCTTGCATTATCTACTTGGCTTCGAGCATCTGGGATGTATCCAGCTGCAGCAACTCCAATGTGATCATCGACTTGGAAAATTTTCTGTGTTACTTCAGCATTTTGTAATTTGCGTGGTTTTTCTTCAACTGCAAGAATTATTCCATCTTTACTTTTGATTCCAATTGCAAGAGTTCCACGTCGAACTGTTTCAATAGCATACTCTACCTGATATAATCTTCCATCAGGAGAAAATACGGTGATAGCTCTATCATATCCTGCAGCTGCTGGTAACAATTCAATTTTCATCCTTTGAAGGTTTAATTTAAGTCTAGTGATATTTTTGGTATGCATTTTGAGATCTCATTTTATGGTCATGAAAATATTCGATCGCTTCATCAAAAATCAATTGAGATAACAACAGAGTCTGATCTTACATTAAATGGTGATTGCATTATTGGAGTTGGTGCAAGTTGCGGTTGTAATGACATACCAGAAAAAATGAAACGTCTTTTGCGTAACTCAAAAACAAATATCGTATTTACAATCAAAGTCAACGATTTTTCTTTCAAAGTAAACGGAAGAGGTAATGACGAATTGATTCTAACACATCCACACGATATTGTCATTAGGAAAAGCGCATTTATCTGTCCACGCACTTTGGCAACCAATTGTAACAAGGCATCTGATTCAATACCTAGACAACTGATAAAGGCATTACAAAATTCAGATACAAAAGGTATCTTTACAATAGATGTAATCTAATTGTTTTTAGAGAGAAACTTTGGGTTTTTTGATG
>JBGOUS010000113.1:0-4230 GCA_041477675.1 Nitrosopumilaceae archaeon | reverse complement strand
TGCAAGATGCCGGGCAAGGTGGTGGACGAGGTCGCCTCTAAGCTCTCGGCGCTTATAAAAACATAAGCAAGGAATTGTGTTTCGCCCCTTTTTGAGGTTTGCCGCTTGGGTTATCCTCGTACGGGTTGGAAACCATCCCTTGCTTACAACTATATTATAGCACTAATTCCTGATTTCTTCCCCCTTTTCCATTACCTATCACTTTGACTGTAGTCTCTCCACCAAAAATAATGCATGAGTTAGCTTTTGCGTTTATGATATATTTTGCCAAAAACTTGGCGGCTTGTTTAACGTCACCAGAAACTGGATAAATCAGTTTACTAGTCAGCCCAAAACTTTTTAATTTTTTTTCCATCATGCAAAGACAGTCTTTGTTTGTGGCAATAATCTGATTTTTTATTTTTTGTCGTTTCGGTGTTTCTGGGATTTTCTTTTCCATGCCAAGCTGTATGTGTTTTAAAACGTTTCCAGGTACAGATCGCAATAAATTGTATTTTTTTAACACTTTATGTGCATCATAAAATGTGGTTTTATCAAAATACGTCGTACCTGATGAAATAGATGTAATATCATTATCTATCACATCAGACATTACAAGTGAAACAGCATCACATCTAAGATAATCCAAAATTTTTCCCCCCTTTACTTTAGAAAGATGTTTTCTTACACAGTTGGTTTCATCAATACTAGCACCACTCTTGATAAGCAGATTTGTAACAGTTCGTTTTTCATCAAGTGTTATTCCATCAGGCAGTGATACAAGGGATGAACCGCCACCAGAAACAAGAAAGATTACCATGTCATTTTCCTTTCTTTCTTTTAGAAATTTTATAATTTTTTTTGCTGCCTTTATACTGTTTTTGTTTGGAACGGGATGACTGGAATAGATAATTTCAAAATTTTTTGTTTTTAATAAAGAATCATATCCTTTTGGTATTACAACAATTCCTCCACTGATTCTAGTCAGTGAATTTACCTCATATGCCATAGAATCAGCAGCCTTTCCAAATGCAACAACAAAGATTTGACCATATTTTGACAGATTTTTTGTATTTTTACCTATCATAATTTGGTTTTTATGAACAAATTCTCGCATCATATTTTTGGGCAATGCAGCCATCAGACCTGATTCCAAAATTTCTAGTGCCATATGTTTTTCATGGCAAGTATCAAGTTCTTGAAAATTCTTAATTATCATGTATCAATCACCGCAAGTGTTTTGTGATATTCTGTAAGGTATAATAATAATCACAAATCTACTTGCTAGCATGAATACAATAAGAATACCAAAGATAATTAAATTTGGAAAAAACGCACTTTCTGAAACTGAATATCCAAAGAATGCTCTTGTTGTAACCACAGCCCCTCCAGAAGTCTCGTCAAAGTGGCTTGCAAAGATGGGCATAATAGATTACATCCTTTTTGACAAGGTGGAGCCAGAACCATCAATAGAAACAGTTCAAAAAGTTATTTCAGATTACAAATCAAAGAATTTATCAGCTATTATCGGTCTTGGCGGCGGCAGCTCGCAAGATGTAGCAAAATATGCCGCATCAGAAATAAAGATTTCAAAAATACTCATACCTACAACTTTTGGAACAGGAAGTGAGATGACTACATATTGTGTACTCAAGTTTGATGGAAAAAAGAAATTGCTTCAAGATGAAAAATTCCTTGCAGACATGGCTGTTGTGGATTCATACTTTTTAGATGGCACCCCAGAAGCAATTATCAAAAATTCAGTATGCGATGCATGTGCACAGGCAACAGAAGGATATGACAGTAAAAGAGGAAACGAGTTTACAAAAACAATGTGCAAAGCAGCCTTTGATGTACTGTATGACGCAATAATGAATAACAAGCCAGAGAACTACCCATATGGTTCGATGCTTTCTGGAATCGGATTTGGGAATGCATCAACCACCCTTGGTCATGCGCTTTCATACGTTTATTCTAACGAAGGAGTACCTCATGGATATTCACTTTCTTCTTGCACTACGGTTGCCCACAGATTCAACAAGTCAATATTTTATGAGAAATTCAAGGAAGTAATTGAAAAACTAAAGTTTGACAGGCTTACTCTAAAACTACCTTTTGACCAAGCTGCGGAAGTAGTAATGACAGACAAGGGACATCTTGATCCTAATCCAATCCCAGTTGCCAAAGAAGATGTAATTGAATTGCTAAAGGACATACAAGAAGGCAGACTTTAACCACACAAAGTTTTTTGATTTTTATTAAATAATAGATTCTGATTTTCGTACAATTTACTATACTTAAATACCGCATACAAATCATCATGATGTTATAGGATTATTAGAAAAATGATCAAGTTTGGAATTCAACAAGGCTTGAACGTTGCAAGATTGGGATTAACGGAAGATCAGATTCTTACAGCCTGTGTTTTAGCCGACAGAACGGGGTATAACTCAATTTGGTATATGGACCACACAAACGTTCCACAATGGAATCATGCAATTGTAAATGACCCATGGGTAATGCTTTCTGCTATCGCATCTATAACAAATAACGTTGAACTTGGAACATGTGTAACAGACGCTGTACGACGACATCCATCAAACATTGCTCTTTCTGCAGTTACGTTGGACAGAGTTTCACATGGAAGGGGCACACTTGGAATAGGTGCAGGTGAGGCGCAAAACATCAAAGAGTTTAAGATCCAATGGGACAAACCTGTTGGAAGGTTTGAAGAACAACTCCAAGTCATAAAATTACTTTTTGAATCATCACCGGAACATAGAGTCAATTTCAAAGGAGAGTTTTATCAATTAGAAGAAGCTTGCCTGCAAGCAAAAAGTGTTAGAAAACCACATCCGCCAATTTACATGGCAGCTGGTGCACCAAGAACACTGGGATTATGCGGAAAGTACGGCGATGGCTGGATCCCAATAGGATACACTCCTGAGCTTTATGAAGTTCATGCCAATGTGATAAAAGATGCAATGAAAGAAAACGGAAGAGATGATAAAAACTTTCAATATGCAGTTGATATCGATGTTTATTTTGCAGATGACGCAGAGGAGGCTTGGGCAAAAATGAAAAACGCAGTAAAAGTTAGTCTTTTCAAACCAGAGATTCTCAAAGTACACAACATACAAGACGTGGCCGGTTTTGATTTTAAGAAATATTTCACAGAATATTCAATGTCAAATCAGGAATGGATAGTTAAGATGAGAGAAGCTGCTCAGACAATCCCTGACAAAGTTGCACGCTCATCAATTGCACTTGGAACACCTGATGATATCATACCAGTGTTTGAAAAATTCCTAAAAGCAGGAGTGAATCACTTTATTATCAGATTCTGGGGATCTGGATACTTTGGTGCAATAGACAAGTTTGGTTCAACTGTCTTGCCATACTTTAAAGACAAATACAATCCCAAAAAATAGTTCAAGCAATATTATAAGTTAGGATTTGAACATTAAACTGTGAATACAATAATTCTAGTTTTTATTGCATCCATTTTCATTCTTCCTGCCTATGGCATGGAAAATATCGCATCCGATGCCAACATAGATGTCGTCATAAAGTATCCAGATGTAGTCACCCCGGGAACCGGGTTTGTTCTTTCATCCCTAATACAGACAAAAGCTGATCAAATGTCTAACATTACTATTAGCATATCATCGCCGGAGATAGAAATTTTACAAAATCAATTCAATATCCAAAGTCTTCCAAAAGATTCCTCCATAGGTAATAATTTTAACATGAAGATAAAACCAGAATCACCTGATGGAAAACTTCTTGCAAATGTTTCTGTAGAGTATTTCATCAGGGGGTTTTTTGATGAAAAGCCAGTAAAAAATACCATAACAAAGGCAGTAGAATTTAATGTCCAATCAAGACCAGTACTTGTACTTGATTTTGATGCACAGGACTCTATATTTGCTGGAGAACCCTTTTCTGTAAAAGGAACAGTAAGGAATCAAGGATATAACGCGCAAAACATCAAGATAATTGCAGATTCAAACCAAGTAAAACTAGATGGCAAAAAGACCTATTTACTGACTAACTTAGATGCTGGCAAGACAGAAAATTTTGAATTTGTTTTACAGACACCAAAGGATCTTTCAATCCCAGAACATGTCACAATTAACATATCAACTTTGTATTTTGATGAGACAGGTAAAGAATACACCATAGAAGATTCATTAGACGTATTTGCACGACAAAGAGGAATTTTAGAGATAGGAGACGCACAAGGAGTGT
>JBGOUS010000136.1:0-3750 GCA_041477675.1 Nitrosopumilaceae archaeon | reverse complement strand
TAACACACATATCATCTGAAATAAAGAATTTCATAGAAAAAGGAAAGATTCTAGTTGAAGATGGAAAATATGATGAAGCAATAAAAATTTTTGAAAAAGCTTTAGAACTTGGTCCAAATGATCACAGAACTTGGAATCTAAAAGGAATGGCATTACGTAGCATAGGAAGATATAATGAAGCAATAGAGTGTTTTAATAAATCTCTTGAACTTGTACCAAAAGACTTGGATGCATCGTAAACCCTAGACCATTATCTGTGGTCGTTTTGAAAGATTTCTATTCATATTTAATTTCATCAACGGCTTACCTTTGGTTGATTCTTTTATTTCCTTAATTAGATCATCAATCGATAATTCCTTAACATTCCCTGATTTTCTGTCCCGTATGCTAAATTTTTCTGTGCTGACTTCTTTTTCTCCTATTACTAGAACGTATGGAATCCAATCTGTCTCTGCATCGCGAATGCTCTTTCCCACACTTTCATTTCTGTCATCTACATCTGCCCTAATATCGAAGCTGGTAATTCTTTCTGCAAGTTTTTCACAATATTCGAGAAATTCTGGCTTTACTGGGATGACACGAACTTGGCTTGGTGCAAGCCATAGTGGAAATTGTGGTTTTCTGCCTTCTTTTATGTCCTTTGCGGCCTTTTCAAGTAAAACATAGATTACTCTTTCAACTGCACCACTAGGTGAGTTGTGTAATATTATGGGGTTTTGCGTTTTGTTGTTCTCATCGATATATTCTATGTTGTATCGCTTGCCATTTTCTACATCGATTTGATCTGTCGATAATGCTGATGCCTTTCCAAGACTATCTACAAAATTGAATTCCCACTTTAGGACAAAATAGAAGAATCTTTCTTTCCACATTTCAACAAGTACTGGTTTCCCATTTTTTTTGACGGTCTCCTCAATCAAAGATTTATTTTCGTTGTAAAACTCTTCTGTAAACCTTATTGCCATTTCATAATCTGATTCATCAATTCCTAGTCCTTTGATTACTTCTCTTGAAAGATCAAATCTCTTACGAAATTCTTCTTTTGCTTGTTCCATGTCTTTACACATTGCATGACAATCTGGCATGGTAAATGCACGTAGTCTTCTTAGACCTACAAGCTCTCCAGATTGTTCCTTTCTGAAGCTATATCTTGTTAGCTCGTAGAGCTTTAGTGGTAAGTTCTTGTATGACAACTGAAAATCTTTTGCCATCAAAAATTGTCCAAAACAAGCTGCAAATCTCAAAAAGAGTTGTTTTCCCTCAGAATCAATATTGTATTGTCTTGCTGGAAATCTGTGAAAATAACTTTCCATGCTTGGATGATGCGAGTCATACATTATTGGAGTCTCTACTTCAAGGCCTCCATACTCCATGATTTTATCGGAAACATATCTCTCAATTAATGATTTTATAAGGCGCCCGTTGGGGTAAAATCGCATGTTGCCAGAGTCAGACGCAGGTTCATAGTCTGCAATTGCCATCTTTTTCATTAATTTCACGTGAGGTGGAGGCTCGTCAACGGATCTCTTTTTTGCAGTTTCATATTTTGCCAAAACTTCAAGGTTCGAGTGTTTCGCAAAATCAAATTCTTTCACTTCATGCATCTTTCCATCAGTTGACATGATATACCAAAATGATTCGATCTTTGATTCAGCTTTTATAGCATCAGATGTGGTTTCATCTTTTTCTACAACTGTTATGGTTTTAGAGTTTTCAGCTAACGGATGCCCTTTAACTTGAATCTTGTATGATTTTGTCCATCCAAATGGAGCTCTTGATACTTCAAGATCCTTTGCAAGAGATTCCATTTCTTTTAAAACAGAAAGCGCAGTGCTTGGAGATGCAAGTTTTGAGCTAAGATGAGCATAAGGATACAAAAGCAATTTGTTGCAGCCTACTTTTTTCATAGATTCAGAAATTTCTAACATTGCTTTTTTTGCTACGCTAGAGTTGTCCCCTTCTTCGACTGCTATGAATGCAACAACAACTTCCTCAAGTTTTTTTGTAAGAGGTTCAATTTCTTCAGCAGATTTTATCTCTTTTTTTATTGGAGTAAACTCTATGCTGTCACAGTGAAGCTGGAGAATTCTCATATTTTGTTTGTGTTTAAGTTGTCGAATTAAATGTTATGGATAATTTTTATTCAAAAAATTCTCAGTAATACAAAATTAGCAAGTATTATTTACTCCGTGTTCAGATTACCCGTACGTGGACCCTCATAATTTTAAAGGAAAACCAATTCCGCATATAAAAATGACGCCCGATATGGGAATTAATGATCTTGTAGAAATTTTTGCAAGCACTGGTTATAATGCAAGACAACTTGGTGAAGCTGCTAAACTATACTGTAAAATGATTGAAGATGACGCAACAATATGTCTTACCGTTTCTGGCGCAATGACTCCTGTAGGATTTGGTGGCATGTTTAAAACTCTAATTGAGCGAGGTTTTGTAGATTGGATTATCTCAACAGGTGCTAACTTGTATCACGAAGACCACTTTGCATGGGGTTTGCCAGTAAAACAAGGTCATTTTGATGTTGATGATATGATACTTTATAAAAAAGACATTGTCAGAATTAGAGACGTATTCATCAAAGGATCTGGCACATTGATCGCACAAGACAGAATCACTGAGCAGATGGCAAAATCTGGTTTTGATACTCCGTTTACAACCGCTGAATTTTCAAACGTAATGGGGAGATACTCCAAGGAAAAATCAAAACATCCTGAGAAAAGCTTTGTCGTTTCAGCATATGATTATGATGTGCCAATTTACATATCAACACTGAAGGATTCATCATTGGCACTTGATCTAGTGCGTCACAGACTAAAAAATAAAATATTTAATTTAGATTTTGTTCGTGAAATAATAGAACAAGCTGCAATTGTTTATCATGCAAAAAAAACTGGAATAATAGAACTTGGTGGGGGTGTTCCTAAAAACACTGCTCAACAAACCGGCCCAATCTTAGATCAGATACTTGACTTTGGTCACGGTGGCCAAAATTATATCGTACAAATAACTGATGCAAGGCCTGATACGGGAGGATTGTCGGGAGCAACTTTGCAGGAAGGCAAGAGCTGGGGCAAAATAAAAGATTCAAGGGAAGACGTCGTTACTGTATATGCTGATGCTACGATAGCATTTCCAGTCATGTGTCTTTATGCCCTAAGCAATGAAAAACCACGCAAACCAAAACGACTATATAAAAAACTAGATCAATACTACAAAAACCTAGAAGAGATTTATTTTAAGAAAAAACACTAGAACCTGTCAAACCTAGCTCTTTCTACATCTCTGTCTTGTTTTGTTGCTTTTTTCCATTCTTTGTAATGTTCTTTACATAAGACTGTAGTCTTTGAACTACCCAAAATGCTAAGGCCAGTCCCTACTACTTTTGAGGTAGTTAATGAACGAACTCCATCCTTGTCGCATCCCGCGATATTGCATTTTGCACCCTTTGCTATGATGCCCATGTTAGAAGTTAAACTCAATATTATATATACTTGCAAACCTTCAGATGTGTTCAGCTATTATCCTGTATTAATTCTCAGTTTTGATAATAATGTAAACAAGTAAAAGTGAGAAATGCGTTTACTATTCATGGGTGGATTTGAGAAAAACTGTCCTGTTTGTAGTAAAAAATTTTCAAGTTTGTTGGATTACACTATGCATATAGGAAAAGATCACAAAAACATTTCTCCAGATAAAATACTTGAACTTGGAAAAGAGAAAAAAGAACATTTG
>JBGOUS010000198.1:0-2552 GCA_041477675.1 Nitrosopumilaceae archaeon | reverse complement strand
TGGCTCAGTCGGTTAGACTGGGTCTCCTCTTTTTTGAGACGACATGACTTCCTTTGTTTTATCCAAACTTGACTCAAACAATGTAGATGAAATTTCATCTTCAAATAATGAACCAACATGGCTTAAAGATTATAGAAAAAATTCTTTTGCAATTTACAAAGAACTTCCTCCAGAGGTTTCTCCACTTTACAACAAGTATTCCGATGCAAACAAGATGGATAACGATCAAATCTCCTTTTCGTTAAGCTCAGACAGCACTATTTCAGATCTTGTAAAAGATAGAATGTCTGAGATCTCAGATAACGCAAACATAATACAAATTGGTACTAACATTCACAAAATAAATCTCCCAGCTGATCTGAAATCAAAAGGCCTAGTCATATGTTCGATTCAAGATGCAATAAAAGAACACAGTGATAAAATCAAAAAATCTCTTGAATCAACAGATCCCAAAAAAGACAAGTTTATTGCTTTAAATAATGCATTTTTCAACTCTGGATTCTTCATTTACATCCCACGAAATCTAATTTTGGAAAAATCAATACATATAATCTCATCACTTTCTGCAGACGCTACATCCTCTATCTCACGCAATATCATAATGGGAGAAGAAAATAGTAAAGCTACTATAGTTCAGGAACTCTATGCACCAAAGAACACAAAACAACAGGCATATCTTGAACTACTAGATGTCAGTGCAGGACAAAACAGTGAACTTGACATTGTCACGCTACAGGCTATGGAACAAAATGCGATCAACTTTTCCACAAGGATAGGACATATTGCACGTGATGCCCGAATGAATTGGTATCTAGGATTATTTGGAGCACAACTCTCAAGATATAAAATTGATAACTATCTAAGAGAAATTGGCGCTACTGCAAATGATACCGAGGTTGTCTTTGGAAACAAAAATCAATCATTTGATATTACATCAAACCTTATTCACATGGCACCATCTACTACCGGGAGAGTTCTAGAAAAATCTGTTCTAAAAGACACATCAAAATCTCTGTTTAAGGGAATGATACGGATCGAAGAAAACGCTCATCATTCAGAATCCTATTTGGCAGGACACTCCATCTTGCTTGACAAAGGAGCCAAATCTGATTCTATCCCTGGGCTTGAAATATTTACCAATGATGTAAAAGCAACACATTCTGCATCGGTTGCACAGCTTGATAGTGAACAAATATTCTATCTTAATTCCAGATGCCTTGATAGGTCAGAAGCTCAAAAAATCATAGTGGAAGGATTCCTTGAACCACTCTCAAGAAAGATGTCCTATCAGATCAGAGCTTGGATAAATTATCTAATAGATTCTAAATGGCTTGGTCGTGATCTTACCATAAAAACAGATGAACAATTAAAGGCAATTCTTGAAGTAGAGGAGACAAGATATCGTGAAACAGACATCTTTGAGAGTCACTACAAATACAGGTGAGTAATATTGTCAGAATGGATAAAGACATGCAGTATTCAAAAACTTGGTAAAGGAGAATTGCTTGGTTTTGATCACGATGACAAGAAAATTCTTTTAGCAAATTTGAATGGTAAAATCTATGCAACTGATAAGATATGTACACATGCAGAAGCTGATCTTTCTAATGGAATCTTAACTAATGAAGGTATTACTTGTCCTCTCCATCTCTCAGTTTTTAATCTTGAAACTGGGATGCCACAAAATCCTCCAGCGGAAAAACCACTTAGAACCTACAATGTTAAAATAGAACAAAACGAAATCTATGTTGAGGTAGATTAAATCTTGCAAACCAGCACAATAAATATTGAAAATATTAGAAGGGATTTTCCAATTCTACAACGCAAAGTTCACAACAATAAGCCTCTTGTATATTTTGATAATGCTGCTACAACTCAAAAACCAATTCAAGTAATAGATTCAATTCATAATTATTATCTCAATTATAATTCTAATATCCACAGAGCAGTACATCAGCTTGCGGAAGAAGCAACCGCCGCATACGAACTTACTCGAGATAAAGTTGCAAAATTTATCAACGTTAAAAATCGTGAAGAACTTATTTTTGTAAGAGGAACGACTGAAGCAATAAATCTGGTCTCATATTCTTGGGGAAGACAGAATGTCCAAAAAGATGACCTTGTTGTAACAACAGAATATGAACACCACAGTAACATTGTGCCATGGCAACTCTTGACAAAGGAAAAAGAAGCAAAACTAGAATACATTGGAATAGATGATGATGGTGAATTAATCCTTGACCAACTCGATGACTATCTTAACACGGGACGAGTAAAACTTGTTACATTCAGTCACATGTCAAATGTTCTTGGTACTATTGCTAATGCGGAAGAAATAATCAGACGGTGTCATAAAAAAGGAGTCAAAGTACTAGTTGATGCAGCACAATCAGTTCCACACATGAAAGTTGACATACAAAAGCTAGATTGTGACTTTTTTGCATTTTCAGCACATAAAATGCTTGGTCCAACAGGCGTTGGAGTTCTTTGGGCACGAAAAGAGATACTAGAAAACATGCAGCCATTCAACGGTGGAGGCGACATGATAAGAG
>JBGOUS010000134.1:0-3812 GCA_041477675.1 Nitrosopumilaceae archaeon | reverse complement strand
CTCACACCAAATTTATTTGGAAGATAAATTCCTGGTTCTACAGTTATGGCCATGTTTTTTTCAAGATTTGCTTTACTCAAATAGCTAATACATGGAAGCTCATGAACCTCTAGTCCTATTCCATGACCAGTGGAGTGGATAAAATATTTTCCATATCCTTTCTTTTGTATCACTTTTCTGCAAGCATTATCAACTGACTTGCAAGAAGCTTTTACCTTAACAGCTTTCAGCCCAGCCTCTTGTGCTTGTTTTACAATTTCATACACTTTTTTTGCTTCAGAAGATATAGAACCAAGACCAAAAGTTCTTGTTGCATCAGAAACATATCCTTGGTATCTCAAAGTTAAATCAACTACAATCATGTCACCATTTGCAAATTTTCTTTTTGTAACTTGAGCGTGTGGCAATGCACCATTTGGTCCACCAGCTATAATCAATGGATTTAGAGTTGACTTGTATCCAGTCGCAAACATTCCACGTTCCATCGCATATGACATCAAGACAGTTTGCAGTTCAAGCTCTGACTGTCCAATTTTTATTTCATCTACACAAAGCTCATACATTTCATCCAAAATAGAAGAAGCTTTCTTCAAGATACTAATTTCTTGCAAATCTTTGATCTCACGTGCACGATAAAACGGTTCCGTAGATGGTTTTACTACAGGAAGAGATTTTTTCATTGATTGAATTACGTCATAATTGGTACTATCTGTGCATACCTTGGCCTGCTTTAATTTCGAAATTAGTGTAGAAAGTGAACCTTTCCCTCTTTCTGATTTTATCACTTTACAGTCAAAAGATTCTTCTTTTGCCCGTCCAACTTCTAGCTCCGGTGCAATTATTGTAGCACCTGATTTGTCCAAGACACCAATTGCTTCACCCCAAAATCCAGTCATGTAAAAGAGGTTTTCAGGTTCAAATGCAACTATAGTATCACAACCTACCTTGTTACAAAATTTTAGAAGGTTTTTCTTGCGCTTTAGCATTACAAAAAATCTACTAATTTGCCATTTATGTTTGCTGGAAGGTTTAGATATGGAAAATCAGTCGTTTTTGTATGGAAGAAAAAAAGAAGGTAGTAGCACTACTCTCAGGCGGTTTGGATAGTCGTCTAGCCGTGAAAATGATGCAAAATCAAGGCTTTGAGGTAGAGGCAGTAGCGATCAAAACACCATTTTGTGATTTTGATTGTGGCAGAGGTTGTGGTTTTGAGATACGAGAAACTGCAGATACTCTTGGTGTGAAATTAAAAACAGTATATCTTGGTGACGATTACATTGAGATGCTAAAGCATCCAAAGCATGGATTTGGATCTGGGATGAATCCTTGTATTGATTGTCGAGCAATGATGTTTGAAGCTGGAAAAAAACACATGGAAGAGATTGGTGCAGAATTTATTATTTCAGGTGAAGTTTTAGGTCAGAGACCAATGAGTCAGCATGCACCAGCGTTAAGAACAATTGAAAAAGAATCTGGTCTTGAAGGAAAAATTGTAAGACCACTTTCTGCAGCGTTGTTGCCACCAACAGAGCCAGAACTAAAAGGTCTAATCAAGAGAGAAGATCTTGGAAAGATTCGCGGAAGGTCCAGAAAAGATCAATTAAAGATGGCACAGGAATTTGGAATTGAAAATCCGCCAAATGCAGGTGGTGGTTGTTTGCTTACAGATCCTGCATTTGCTATTAGAGTAAAAGATCTTTTCAAACACACAGAAACTCCAACAACAAATGACATTGACCTTTTAAAAATTGGAAGACATTTCAGATTTGATGAAAATACAAAACTTATTGTCGGAAGAAACAAAGACGAAAATGAAATCATCAAAGCGTTAGCACTAGATGGAGACATTTTACTTGAAGCAAAAGATCATGTCGGTCCTGTTACATTGATTCGTGGAGAAAACGCACAAGATCATGTAGAGTTTGGATGTGCAATTACACTAAGATATGGTGATGCCCCCAAGGGTACCCCAAGTGTTGTCACAGTACAGAAAAATGATGTAAAATCTGAAGTTTCAGCAGTTCCTACTGTGGAATCTGCATACTTACAATATAGAATTTAGGCGTACAACCTAGTCTGTGAAATGCTCTTGACTAGTAAGACTTTTTGAGGGAGTGCTTTGCAGTATATCTAAGATGCAAACCCAAAAGGCACCGACATATCTAAAGGCCATTACACTACGAGACGTTAGCGATGTCCATGCCATAAAAGAGGACATTAAAAAAAGTATGATTTTGGTGTTAAGGGTCACCCCACTTGCACAAAAAAATGTAGATGAGCTAAGAAAAGCAGTAGAAGAAATTTATGCAATTGCAAAAACTACTGGAGCTGACATTGCAAGATTGGGCGAAGAAAGAATCATTGTTACTCCACCAGGTGTAAAGATCTGGAGAGCAGAGTACGATCTAAAATAATTTAATTGCTTCCTGAACTTGTGGACAGGTTGTCATTATTCTAAACATTCTGTGTATTGACATGGAAAGGTTTTCACATTTTCTTCTTTCTCCATGATTTACAAGAACTCTACGAAGTTTTGGTCGTAGTTTATGTACAAATGACATCAGTTGGTTGTAATCGCTATGACCACTAAATCCATCAAGTTTTTCTGTTGAACAATTTATGTTTATGATTTCTATTTTTCCATCTTTACCTAGTATTGACACTTGTCTTGATCCATCAAGCACTCTTCTTCCAAGTGTTCCATTTACTTGATATGAAACAAACAGTATCTTGTTTTTCTGAATTGGTGCAATGTTTTTAAAATATTCTAAGACTGGACCGCCTTCTAGCATGCCAGATGTTGCAATGATTATACATGGTCCCTCTCGAAGTACTTCTTCCCTTCCATCTGCATGTTCAATGTTTGTGAAATATTCAGAATCAAATGGATTGTCATCTGTTTCCAAAATCTTTTGTCGTAATTCACGAGCAAGATATTCTGGAAATGCTTCATGAATTGATGTGGCTTCTGCGATCATTCCTTCCATGAATACTGGACATTCAACGATCTGGCCTGCTTTCATGTATAGATCTATCACCATCAAGAGTTCTTGGGCACGGCCAACAGCAGGTATAGGAATTAGTACTTTGCCACCGTTTCTAAGGGTCTCATTTACGGATTTCATAAAGGATCCCTCCACCTCGTCTCGTGTAGGCATGATGTCTTCTTTTGCACCATAGGTACTCTCAATTAGAAGGGTTTCTACTCTTGGATAATTCCAAGATGCGCTTTCAAGGAGCATTGTCTTGCCAAACTTTAGATCTCCACTATAGACAAAGTTGTGATCACCATTTCCTATATGAAAGTGGCAAGTGGCAGAACCTAAAATGTGACCAGCATTAGAAAATACTAGTTTTATGTCTGGAGAAATATCCGTAACAGTTCCATAGGGAAGAGTTATTGTTTGTTTCATGACCTGTTTAACATCGCGTTCAGAGTAAAGCGGAACTTTTCCCTGAGCTGCAGCAACTTTGATCGCATCAAGCTGAATCAGATTCATCATAGGCAAAGTAGGTTCTGTGCAATATACGGGTCCTTTGTAACCATATTTGAAAAGTGCTGGTAAAAATCCAGTATGATCAAGATGTGCATGACTTATCACGACTCCATCAAGCTCATCTAGTGTGATGTTTGCCCAATCAAGTCTTGGATATGCTTCTACTGCAGTTTTTGCACCAGGATTCACACCACAATCAATCAAAATTTTACTTTCACGCGTTGTCAAAAGCATAGAAGATCTTCCTACTTGGCTAAATCCACCAAGAGTCATCAAAGAAACTTCTGAAGTTTGGGAAAGTTTTGGTCTAAAAAT
>JBGOUS010000042.1:0-7413 GCA_041477675.1 Nitrosopumilaceae archaeon | reverse complement strand
TTCCTTTATATCTATTTAGTCAAAGAATCATATCATTCTTGCAGATGATTTTGTCGAATAAGTTAAATCGAGGACAGCCAAATAGCCAGCTAGATGCGACTTAGAAAATTTAGAGTTCGTGCTTTTAGATGCATTCATGATTCTGGTGAGATCAAAGTAGGAGACCTAGCTTCATTTATTGGTAGAAATGAAAGTGGAAAAACCACAATACTTGAAGCTCTTACTCTGCTTAACAAAGATACGAAGCTATCTGACCTTGATTTGTGTGATGAAATGTCAGAAGATTTGAAATCTGAAATGACAGTAGTGGAAGGCGAGTTTGAACTTGGTGAAAAAGAAATAAAATTAATTCAAGAAAAATTTCCAAATTTAGCTGATATTAAAAAAATTAGACTCTATCGAACACAAAAAAACCCTAAAGTACAGTATGATTTTGGCGATGTAAAGATAAGTGAGGAAGCAAATAAGAGAATGAATTCGTGGGAAAACTTTGTTGAAAAGGTTCAAAACTTTGTATCGTCAATTCCAAATTCCCTGCGCATAAAACTAGATACAAAATTCATAGAAGGACATGCTCCAAGAACAAGGGATGTTTTTACCAATATGATGGCCGAATTTAACAACCAAATTTACTTGATTGCGTCACATGAAAAACAGATAATTTCTGACTGGGAGAAGATATACCGAGATCTTGACTATACGTTTGATAGTCTTCTTATCGGTACGAGCGAACGCTCTGCTCTTGAAAATTTTGTAGAGGAAAAAATACATCCCAGATTTGTCTATTTTTCAGACTATAAGAAAATTTTAGGAAATATTGACCTTGATGAATATTTGAAAGAATCCAAAGGAATAAGACCAAGGGGATTGGAGTTTGTTGAAGAGTTTGACAAGGCTGAGACTGTCAAGAATCTATTTTATTTAGCAGAGTTGGACCCTGACAAACTTGAGGAAGTACATAATAGCCCCTCAAGACTGATAAAACTTTTGCATACTGCAAGTAGAAAGTTAACTGACAGACTCAATCCAGCATGGAAAGGCGATCCAATTCATGTAGAATTGAGATTTAATCCTGGAAACATACTTAGCGTTGTGATTTCAGATGTTCACAGGGACGGTACTATAACAAATACTGGCCTTTTGAATCGAAGAGCTGAAGGGTTCAAATGGACATTTTCTTTTATAGTAAACTTTGCAGCTGAGACACAAAGATCTGAATTAAAGGAAGCAATATTGCTTTTGGATGAACCCGCACGAAACTTGCACCCAACCCAACAACGCGGAATCTCAGATTTATTAAAAAGTCTTGCCGGTTCCAATCAAATTCTTTATGCTACGCATTCACCATTTATGATATTTGATTATACACCTGGGAATCTGCTTGTTGTAGAGCTTGATAAAAGAAAACACCTCAGTCACATCTATTACGATTACTGGAATGCAGATGATGCTACACTAGTGCCTATATTGTATGGTCTCTCCAGAGGCCTTGTGGAATCGATTCCAGACAGGGAAATAGGTGTTAATTCAAGACCAGTAATTATTGTAGAAACGATGGTTGATTCAATATATCTAAATGCTTTTGACAAATTCCTAAAAGACCCTAATCTTTCAATGAATCCTCTTAATATCGTTCCTGCATATAACAAGAATTCTGTTCTCCCGCTTTCAATATTTTATAAAAATCATGGTTACAACACATTTGTGCTTCTTGAAAATACAGAATTGTCACACCAAATTTCAGCACAACTACAAGCAAATGGTTTTAAATCAATACAGATAATATTTTTCGAATTTAATGGACAACCAAAACAAGCGATGGAAGATTTCATAGTTGTTGAAGATTATCTATATGCAGTAAACCAAACTTATGAAATTAAGTTAAGAAAAGAAGGATATCGAAACCTGACGCGTGATGACATATCTGCAAAAGGAAAAAAGAGTATTTTAGACAATCTAAATGATATCTGGAAAGAAAACCAGCACTTGGGGTGGGAGAAATTTGAACCAGAAGAGATTTGTAGATACATTTCTCAAAAAATTGCCTCAAACGAGGCAGATTTTTTATCCGATAAGACAAAAGATCAATTCCGAGCAATATTCAGATTGATTGCAGAAAGAATAAGACAGAACCAAAATATTGTCTCTGAGACTACCCTTAGTAGTTTAAAATAAATCCAAATTTCTAAAAAATGCCAGAATTAGTACTTTACTCATAATTGATACTACTCAAAAATCAATAAAAAATGAAAATTTGTATTAAAGATACTTAAGATTTAATTTGGAGAACGGTTTTGTTTTGCTATTGAAGGATAGACTCGTTAGAGGTGTGCCTATTGCAATATTGCTTGTTTCGGCTTCTTTTTTTACGTTTAGCGTCCCACAGATTAGCGCTGCTGATGATTTAGTAACAGTAACAGCTACAAACCATGATCAAGTTACAGTCTTAGAATACAAAAATAATGAAGGAAATATTTTCGATATTACATCGATAGTTTTGAAAGTTGATGATGGTGGCAGTTTCAAGTCATTTAAAACGGAGAAAGGTTGGATTGGTAAAAAAACAGATGCAGATACGATAACGTTTAATTCTACAATACCAATCAAACCAGGTCAGAGTGTAAAATTTGGAGTAAAAATAGATAAACCCAAGCCAGTTTTTAGCTGGAAGGCGTTAGACAACGTAGGTGACGAAATAGGTTCTGGTGGAAAAATTACAACAGGAGCTCAAAACGAAACAAAGAGTGAAACGGAGGTCACACCGACAGGAACAGGAGGTATAACTGATAGCTCTACTTTTAAGATCATTCCTGACGAACCACATGTTGGGTCTACTTTGAGAATTATTGGTGAGAATTTTATTCCAAACGAAAACCTTGATTTTTACATAAATGATTTAAAAATTGATTCTTTTGTAAGCAACGAAGATGGGAAATTCATTGTAAGTACAAAGATTCCTGTCAATCAACTATCTGAAAGAGCAGACTTCATAATCAAAGATCAAAGTGGTCATCAAAAATCAGTGAGTCTGAGAATACAGGGAGTATCAACTAGGCCAACTGCGGATGTCATTGCATTAACGATAAATACTGATTCTGTGTATCATCGAGGTGAAGAAAAAACTATTTCAGGCACAGTTTTGCCAGGTAGTACTTTAACTATTTCAATAACAGACTCAAAAGACCAGGTTCTAACAACATATACAGTAAAAGCTGATGGTTCAGGCAACTATTCTACCCAGCATCGAGTTCCTTCTGATGCTGCATTTGGAGAATATACTATAACTGTTACAGACGGCAAGGACACAGTCGTTCACACATATGTTATAGAAACAACACAGAAGATCAATTTAGTACCATTGAGAGATAGATATGAACCAGGCGAAACTGTATCATTCAATGGAACTGCCATAGCAGGCAAAGAAATTGAATTAACAATACGTAATCCAGTAGGTATGGAAGTTTATTCAAAAAACGTACCTATAGGAGCTAATGGAACACTGACTTTTAATTATCATTTAGAAAAATCAGACAGGGAAGGAACGTATGTCTTGTTTGCTACACAAGGAGAGGAATCTACTACGGCACTATTTGGAGTAGGCCAACTTCCATCACCGCCACTGATAGCAACTATGGATTCACTAAACTACAAGACAACAGACAAACCCAAGATCAATATAATAGGTACGCCTTCCGCAACAATCAATTTAATCATAATTGATCCATCTGACAAAAAGAAATTTGCTGATAGTTTTTCGTTAGGAGCTGATGGATATCACACATATTCTTTTAATCTGACTGGTTATACAACTGGCATTTATACAACAGTAGTTAGCAGAGGAAATGTACATGTTGAAAATCAATTCTCAGTTGGTTTACAGACTAGTATTGGAAAGGTTACTCTAAGAACTCTACAAGAAACATATCATCCTGGCGATCCCATTTTATTGATAGGCGATTCTAACCCTAATGTTGTTATCACAGTAAGTCTAACTGATCCTAATGGCACCAAGATAAAAACTCAGGAATTATTCACGGATAAAAAAGGAGTCTTTTCATCATCAATTTTCAAGATTCCATCTGATGGCCAAGATGGAGTTTGGAAGATCGAAGCAGGCAGTGGAACAAATCATGTAAGTAAGGACCTAATAGTAACACAAAGTGGCGATGAAGGTATTACAATTCATTTAGACAAAAGTAGTTACAAGAGAGATGAGATCATGCAGATTAACGGAATTGGGGTGCTCAGAAGTCATACTATAATTATAAAGATATTACAAGACCAAGCACAAATTTCAAAGCTTACTATTGTATCTACTGGAGTCGGAAGCTATGGTACGATCTGGAGAATACCAATGGACATGGAAAGTGGAACATACACTATCAAAGTGATAGATGATGTAAAAACTGCAGAAAAAACTTTTTCAGTAGGGTGATCTACTAGAAGATCCTATAAGATTGAACAGTGTCTTACATCAAAACACTTATTATTTGAACATGAAAAATTTGGCTTATGACGAACATAAGTCAACTGAATAAACCCCAGAATAGACTTGAACCAGTAGAAGGAACAATTGAAAGCATTAGTGAACCAAGGGCGGTAAACCTCAAAACGGGTGGACAGGCACAAGTTGCAGATGCGATTCTGAAGGATGAAACTGGTCAGATCAAGCTCACGTTATGGGATGCTCAAATCAAAATGGTAAAACCAGGTTCTAAAGTAAGAATAGAGAATGGATACATTACAAGCTTTAAGGGAGAAAATTCCCTCAATGTGGGAAAATATGGCAAGTTGAATGTAATCGAGTTTTAAACTTTAGATAATTCTTTTTCTAATTAACTAATATACCCAAGTTTTTTGTCTTGAGATGACATTGGCAGTTGTTCTGTGGATTGTCGCTGTTCCATTTGTTCTTCGACTGTTTTAATTAACTGATCTGTGTCTTGTGCTTTTTTTATAAGGTTAGTCATATCTAATTTTAATCCCATAATTTTTGAAAGAATTTCGATTACTGCTTTTGATGCCTTTGCATCAACAACATATCCTGAGGTTTCTCCAAGCAAACAAACTCCTGTAATTCCTTTCGCCTTTCCGGCTCCAATCACCAATCCATTCATACCAGTAATGCTACCTCCATTCATTGTAAAGATGCCTTGTTTTGAAAATTCTTTTACAATTTGCAGTGAAGTGCTTGTTCCGTAAACTTTAGGATTTTGTGAAAAAGTTCCAGTGATATACGCTGCAAGTGTGAAGATGTTTTTTACGCCAAGTTTTTCACAAATTCCTATGATTTCTTCTGCCATTGCATATTCACTTTCTGGAGTTACTGGTTGCGCGTCGCCAGTAAGCAATATAATGTCATTGGGTTTGTTTTTACAATAGTACAATGTATTTTTCATTAAATCTATTGTACCATCAGCTTGAACAGAGACTTGCGGTGGAAATGATGGTGAAAATATTTTTGCAAATTCTACTCCTTTAAGTTCTTCTATCAGATAGTCAACTGCTATTTTTCCAATATACCCACTTCCTGGAAGACCGCAAATAAGATGTGGGTTTTTTAGTTCTGGCATTTTTGAAATCTCAATAATAATTTTTGATGTAGACGACATGGATTCCTAAGTAAATCTATTCCATATTAATGAAGCGTAGAATTTTTATCTTCTTCTAGATTTTGATTTTTGCTTTGTTTTTCTCGTTTTCGCTTTATGTTTTCCTTTTAATTTACTTTTTTTAACTTCCCTTGCTTTTGTCTTTGCTCTATTCCTTGTTTTAGATTTTTTTATTTTCTTTGTCTTTCGTTTTATTTTAGATTTACGTTTTATCTTTTTCTTGGCATTTCTTTGTGTTTTTCTCTTTTTAGCTTGTAAAATCACAAGTCTTTTTGTAACTTTAGTAAGATTACGTTTTGCCTGTTCTTCTTGCTTCAATTTTGATTTAACCTGAGAACGTAACATTTCTTCTGCTCTTGTACTTGATTTGAACTGCTCCAAAAGGAATGGTTTTGCTTGCGACTGTGTTCTTATTTGAAGATCAATCTTTGATTTAGATTTTGTAGCAGCTTCAATTTCTTTTGCAAGTCTTTCTTCTGCCATATTTCGTTGTTTTATCTCAGAACTGCGTTCTGAGACCTTTTGATCTATAGATTTTATTCTGTCAACAATACGTGCCTTATCCTCTGGAGAACTAGAAAACTCCATTTCTTGCGCTAAGCGTTCTTTTTCCTCTTCTTCGTGTTTAAGCCGATCTTCGGCAGCTGTTTTTAATCTTTGAACACTACTTCTTTGAGCTGTGTACTGAGTAAGAATCTGAGAAATTTCTTCTTTTTTCGTAAGAACTGCGTCTTTTTTCTTTTCAAGAGAAGATAATCCTGAAGAAGATTTACGTTTCAATGAAAGAGTAGAATGGAGTTTATTTTCGCTTTGTCTCCTACTTTTTGTTGCCTGTAATTTCTTATTTTTATATGATTTGAGAAGATTTGAGAGAGATGCCATAATGCCTTAGAGAGATTTTGTACTCGATTAAGTTTTTGCTATGATCAGGAATTGACATAAAAGTTAATATTTTTCACATCTTTTTGTGATTTTTAACAAATTTTCAAAAACACTACCTTTCAAACTAGTAGATTTTATTTGGCAATATTAGAAAAGCGATATGGATTTTCATCCATCCCATCTGCCGATATTAAAAACCTTTGAAGTTGAGAATGAATCCCAGGCGTCTGATGCAGCGGCAGAAATGGTCAAATTAGGATTTTCAAATCAAAAAAGCGCATTTAGAGTGTTAATGATAAATGAGAAGGATCTTGCTAAAAAAATTGGATTTTTAATAATGAATGAAATTAATTTTGGACTAAGGAAAACAAAACAGGAACGCGACGTAATGTATTGGATTTATCATCATGATAAATCTCATTATTCTATGGTATTAATTAGTTCGAGAGTTCTTCATGAATTAGGTTTCTGATTTTTCGAATATTAGATGTAGTTTAAGTTTTTTCGAGATTACCCCAGAAACTAATACTCCTAGTATGATACCGCCGATTACATCTGTCGGGTAGTGTTGCAATACGTAGACTCTGCTAATAGATACCAAAAAAGGGTATAACCATAAGAGGTAGCATCCTCTTGGGAATCTTCTAGATAACGCAATTCCGATTACTAGTGCGAATGTGGCTGTTCTTGTAGCATGACCTGATGGAAACGAATTTGTTTCATTTCCAACAAGTAAGAATGTATCTTTTCCAACATGGATAGGAAATGTATCAGGTCCAACATGGATAATAAATGGATTTCCTGCAAAATCTAGATTTGGTCTCTCTTGCCCAACTAATTCTTTTATGTATACAGAGCCAATGGTTCCGGCTAAAACTGATAGGATTAGTATCAATCCTAATCTCCTAGTGCTTTTTTT
>JBGOUS010000084.1:0-5002 GCA_041477675.1 Nitrosopumilaceae archaeon | reverse complement strand
TTTATGGGATAACAAATGGGCTTGAATTAGAATGGATATCGAATCTTGATGCAGGTCTTCCAAAAGAAGATCTTGTAATAGTGCTCGATGTGGAACCAAAAGAATCATTTAATCGCAAAAAAATTCAACGTGACAAATTTGAAAAGAATAAAGAGTTTGCACAAAAAATTGTTCACACTTATAGAACTTTAGCAAAAGAACTTAATTGGGAAATAGTAAATGCATCACAAACTAAATCACAAGTTCACAAGAACGTCATGGAAATAGTCCAAAGACACCTCAATTGAAGGAATGACAAAAAAATATCTTGAGATAGTTGATCCGATTCATGACTTTATCAGAATTTATGAACCTGAGATCAAAGTAATTGATACAGCTATATTTCAAAGACTACGGAGAATTAGACAACTCGCAGGTGCACATCTTGTTTATCCAAGCGCTCAGCATTCAAGATTTGAACATTCCCTAGGTGTGATGCACATAGCTGGTCAGGCAGCTGGTGTACTCAAGGATAAAGGATTTTTGAATTCAGATGATGTTGCAAATCTCAGACTTGGTGGACTTTTGCATGATGTTGGTCATGGTCCATTTTCTCATCTTTTTGAAGAAGTTTTACAAAAGAAAAAGAAAATCACACACGAAGAAATTGGTAAGAAGCTTATACTTCATACTGAAATTGGAGATTTTCTCTCCCAGGCTGGTTTTGATAAAAAGTTTCTAACACAACTCGCATTTGGTAATTCAAAGCATCAGTTCATGAACGAGATCATATCAGGTGGATTGAGTGCAGATATGATGGATTATCTGCCAAGAGATGGATACTTTACGGGTGCAGAACATGCAAAAATCGATTTTAGGAGAATAGTTCAGTCTCTTGGCGTTTATGAAAAAAAACTTTCTCTTGACAGATCCTCTCTTTATTCATTTGAATCTATGATGATTTCACGATATCAAATGTTCAAGGCTGTTTATTTCCATAAAACTGTACGATCAGCAGAAGTGATGTTACTTGAATCAATGAGTCTAGCAGATAAAGAACTTGAATTTACTTCATATGATCTTGATAAATACATTCAACTGACAGACGAATTTGTTATATCAAAATTAATATCATTACCACAAAAATCTTCTGATCTAAAAAGAGCAAGTAAACTTGCAAAAGACTATCAGAACCGTCGATTACTCAAATGTGTGTTTGAAAAAATTCTTGCACATAAAGAAAGATTAGGTATAAAATCATCACAGATAAAAAAAGAAATCTCTAACAAATCTAAGGTAGATGAATCAGAGATTTTTATAGATATATCAACAACACCAACTATTCCACTTACTCCATCTAAAAAAGAATCTCAATCAATAATACTAACATCAAAAAAAGACTCTCTTCAAAAGGAAGGTTATGAACTTCCAATTTCCGAGATCCCATTAGTGTTTGCAATCTCAGGATTTATGAACATGTTAAGAGTTTATACCGCAGAAAAAAATAGAAAAAAGGTTGAAATTGCAGCACAGATCATCCTTGGTGAAAACAAATCATGAAAAAAAGAATAGTAATAAAATTATCTGGAAAGTTATTTGGGTTGGATGATTCTAAAATCTTAAAGGATTATGCCGCATTTTTTGTGAGAATAAGCAAATTTTGTCAGCCAATTATAGTAGCAGGTGGAGGCAAAATTGCAAGGCATTACATATCGCATGCAAGATCTTCTGGTGCAGACGAATCAACATTAGATGAATTAGGAATCGAAGTATCAAGATTAAACGCAAAACTCTTGATTTATGCAATGCAAGACAAGGCATACCCTCATCCACCTACTAATCTAAAAGAAGTAACTTATGCAGCTGATAGTGGTCTTATTGTCATATCAGGCGGTCTACATCCAGGTCAGAGCACAAATGCAACTGCTGCACTAATCGCAGAGAAGGTTCGCGCCTCAATATTTTTGAATGCGACAGACGTAGACGCGATTTATGATTCAGATCCTAACAAAAACAAGAATGCAAAAAAATTCAAACGCATTGAGCTTACAAGACTTCGTAAGATGCTTGTGCATCAAGAATCACTCGCTGGTGGCTATGATTTGATGGATATAGTCGCATTAAAAGTGATTGAGAGATCAAAAATTAAAACGCGAATAATAAAAGCAGATATCAAAACGCTAGAAAAGGCAATAAAAGGTTCTCCAGAAGGAACTGAAATTATACTAATCTGACTTTCCCTGAATATTCAGGAATCCCTGATGCTACCGCTTTTTTCAAAATCTCACGTGCATCATTTTCTTCCAAAACTTTAGACTGTGCCTTTGCATATCCTTCTTCATCAACTATGACTGTGACCCATCCTTCATATCTGCTAACAACTGCAACAAATTCCTGTTCTCCAACCGGAACAAATTTTCCTTCTGATTTTTTTACAGTAAGTGTTAACATAGCAAATCCTGCATGATTAAAAAGATTCATCTGAGATTTTCTCGCTCTTTCTTGTCCTATTCTGACTGCTTGGTGATATTGCATAAAACTATTTTCTAAAGTTTTAACTATAAGCCTTTTCAACTCAACATTTAAGAGAAGAACAAACTTCCGTAAGCCATTGGACCGAAAACTTCTAGTTGGAACAGCAGTAGGTATTCTTGCTGTAATTATTCTAGTTGTTTCAATACTGCCAGGTTCCGATTTTTTAAAGAACATACTACCAAAAGATGTAAAACTTCCTGGAAGTCTAAGTACCATTTCTTCAGAAATTAAACCGTTAGTTATTCAATTAAACGACATTTCTGTTTTATCAGTGTCTGAAAAAGAAGCTACATTAGAATTAAAATTCGACGTTTCGAATCCAAATAATAAACCCATCTTACTAGAAATGATAAGTTTTGATATTCTTGAAAACAATACCAAAGTGGGATATGGAGAAATTGGAGAAAGACTTGCTGGGCAGTATACAAGTTCTAATTACTACACAGTTTTATCTGGCTCCTCACTTATGATGCATGGTAAAACCATAATAAAAAATACCGGAAATAATCCAGAATTTTGGTTAACATTACAAAAAACTAATCCAGAGTGGAGAATCAGAGGTGAAGCATTCTATAGCTCCTCATCTGCGTTTAGTGGCCTTTCAAATTCTACTACCTTTGATTTTACTAGATAGAAAATCATCACTTATATCATAAAATCCCAAAATTTAGATTATTTGTATAGAGTGAAACTTATTTAGATAAATTATATAAGATTCTAGGAAGGAGATCCCTTAACATGGCAGACTTAATGATAGCATATGAAGTAACTACAGGCGTTTTCATCGCCTTTGGTGTATTGTTATTTGCGATGCGAGGCAAAGGCCACAAAGCAATAGTTGCTGGCTCAGAATAGGGATAGAATCCCCTTTGAACTTTTTTACTCTTCTTGATCCTTAAAACCCAGTAGAGATTCTATTGAAAAATTTGATGATGTTTTCTCTTTAACATAACACCTTTCGTAATACTGACAAGAATTGCATTCCAATGATGGTTCAATGACTGGAATTTTTTTCTCTTCAAGTAAGTTGTTCAAAATTCTGACTCTGCGCACGCATTCTTCAAACATCTTGTTATCACGAACCAAAGAAAATGATGCTTCTTCACCATTTTCAGCAAAGTATAGTATGAGACCCTCAGTCTTCTTAAGAATCCATAGGCACGCATTCAGATACAGCGCATCGCTTGGAATCAGTCTTTCAGGGGGTTTTGGTACTGGGCGAAAGACAATGACTACATCATCAACTATAATGTCAGCATAAATCTTTAGTTTTATATCGTCGACGATGAATTCTCCATGCAATGAATCATATGGCATTTTTTTCATCACCTCTCTAAAAAGATCAGAAAATCTTAATCCTCTTTGTTTTATTGGGTCTGTCCTGTCAAAATATGAACGACGGAGGCATCTTGCAGCTTCAGGAAAATGTATTATTTTGTTATCCTTTTCAATTTCTTGCTTTATATCACGACTAAGATGTTCCATAACATCTGTGATAATGCGTCTGTAATTTCTATCTCCCATCAAGGTGAGTATCCTTGACGGCATGTCTATAATATATTTAGCTCACTATTCGTAAACGTTCCTTTGAAATCTCAGCATAAACAAACTCAGAGTCCAAACCCGATAAC
Source organism: Nitrosopumilaceae archaeon (assembly GCA_041477675.1). Classification (GTDB taxonomy): domain Archaea; phylum Thermoproteota; class Nitrososphaeria; order Nitrososphaerales; family Nitrosopumilaceae; genus UBA8516. The sequence goes on along the minus strand of JBGOUS010000084.1, from coordinate 857 downwards.
AACACCTAACAAAATTTTTCCTGTGGCAAAAAACAGATTCACCTGAATATGACAAGGGATGGGATGGTGAGCGTTAAAGCAAGAATGCACTGACCCATACAGGGCTACCTGTGGTATCAATAGTCAAATCATGAATTTTTAAGTGGAATTTACCAAATATCAAAAAATTGTTATTCTGCTATAATAAGTTTTGACATTACTGTTTGTGCAGGTATCTGTTGTTCCACCGCAAACGCAATTGCTGATATGTTTCTAATTTCATATGTTGTTAGTTTCAAAACTCCAATCACTGTTGCAAAGCTAAACATTCTAGAAAAAGTTCTATTGATCGCTTTGTATATGGAAAGCTCAAAGGCTCTTTCAAATTCTGATATCGCATCAATCGCATTATCGATTTGTGGAACTAAATCTTTGTAACCAGTGTTTGAAAGTTCTGACATTGCATCTTTTACCGACTCTGCACTTATCATTCTACCAAGCAAATCTTTGGGCGCTGATGTTGTGTGGGTTACTATGAGATCTTGTATGTGTTGTTCATCAAGTCCCCAGAACTTTCCGCGCAGAATGCTAAGCAAGTTGTAAAAATCAATATCCATTCCTATCAGATGTACAAGATCATGTTCACCTGAGGCTTTTATTGCACTGTCTAGTTGTTTGTAAAAAACTTTGTCTAAATATGTATCAAATACCTGAAGATTCTTCTTTTCATTATACAATGAAACTGCTTTCGCAATTTCGTCACCAAACTCACTTGATGCAAGACTCGACACAGCTTCTTCCATGTCTTTTGCTACAAGTGCTTTTACTATTATATCACGGCGTCCTATCAATTCTTCTGCATGGAGATTTACATAAGG
>JBGOUS010000146.1:0-3483 GCA_041477675.1 Nitrosopumilaceae archaeon | reverse complement strand
TTTTAATTTTTGAATCTAAATCTATTAATTCTTACTGAATAAAGATACATGAAAGTTAAGTAATACTTAACTTCATATTAGGACGCTTTATGTATCATTTTATAAAGTCTGGATCATCTTGACACAGATAAAATCACTACAATGCAGAGAATGTAAAAAAGAATATCCTCCTATTTTCAAGTACATCTGTGATGAATGCTTTGGCCCGCTGGATGTCAACTATGACTTTCCTTCTGTAAATAAAAACACATTTGCTAACCGTGAACACACTTACTGGAGATATTTTGAGCTTCTTCCAATTGCAGAAAAATCAAACATTGTAAGTATAGGAGCTGGCATGACTCCTTTAATAAAAGCAGAAAAGCTTGGCAAAGTACTGGGTTTGAATAATTTGTATGTCAAAAATGATTCTGTAAATCCGACGTTTTCATTTAAAGACAGACCTGCAGGGATTGCAGTTTCAAAAGCAAAAGAGTTTGGATTTTCTGCTGTTGGATGTGCATCAACAGGAAATCTTGCATCAGCTACTGCGGCTCATGCTGCAAAGGGTGGATTTCCATGTTATGTGTTTGCACCAAGTGATATAGAACACGCAAAAATTACGCAAGCACTTGCTTATGGTGCTAATTTTATTGCCGTTGATGGAACATATGATGACGCAAATAGAATTGCAGCTCAAATTGGAGACAGCAAGGGGATAGGAATTGTAAATATCAACATGCGTTCTTACTATGTTGAAGGATCAAAAACTCTGGCATTTGAAGTAGCCGAGCAACTTGACTGGAATGTACCAGATCATCTTGTTGTACCAGTAGGAAGTGGTGCAATGCTAAATGCGATTTGTAAAGGATTTGAGGAATTGGAAAGCCTCTCATTGATAAATAAAATTTCAAGCATGCACATGATTGCAGCACAGCCTCATGGGTGTGCACCTATTGTTGATGCCTTTAAGAAAAAAGAAACCGAAGTAATACCTGTAGAGATTCCTGATACAATAGCAAAAAGCTTGGCAATTGGTGACCCTGGAGATGGTCGCTATGTGCTTAAACGACTAAAGCAGTTCAATGGCTGGGCAGAAGAATGCAACAACAAGGAAATTTTAGATGCCATAATTTTATTGGCAAGAACAGAGGGAATCTTTACAGAACCTGCTGGCGGGGTATCTGTGGCTGTACTGAAAAAAATGGTAGAGCAGGGAAAGATTGACAAAAATGACACAACCATTTGTTATGTGACTGGAAACGGTCTAAAGGCAACCGAAGTCTTGATGGAGGTCTTGCCGAAACCACATGTAATGCAGGCAGATGTTGCAAAAATTTCTGCAATGGTGAGATAATTGGCAAATATCAAATTCACAATTCCGTCTGTCCTAAACAAGGGCGGAGGGGAAAAAAAAATAGACCTTACGGCAGAAAATCTATCTGAAGCATTTGCCAAAATCTCAGAAAGTATGGGGGATGATTTTCAAAGACGGGTTCTAAACTCTGATGGTACGCCGCGATCTTTGATAAATATCTACATCAACGGAAAAAACATGCGATTTTCTGGTGGAATGCAAACCACTCTGAAAGACGGTGATGAAGTTTACATACTTCCGGCAGTAGCAGGTGGCTCTGAACTCTCAAAAAAAGATCTTGAGCGATATTCAAGGCAGGTAATGCTTGAAGAGATTGGTTACGAAGGACAGCTTAAACTTAGAAATGCCAAAGTTTGTGTTGTAGGAGTTGGTGGACTAGGAAATCCAATAGCTACACGACTTGTTGCAATGGGCATTGGACATATCAGAATAGTTGACAGAGACGTCATCGAGTTATCTAATTTACATAGGCAAACAATGTTTGATGAATCTGACATTGGTCAAGTAAAAGTAGAGACGGCTGCAAAAAAACTTAAGAAAATGAATCCTGATGTGGAAATAGAAGCACTCCCTGTTTCAGTAAATGACTACACCGCCTTTGATGTTGTAGAAGGATGTGATGTTGTAATAGATGCACTTGACAGTGTAAATGCAAGATATTCGCTAAACAAGGCCTGTATTGCAAAAAACATTCCATTTGTTACTGGTGCTGCAGTAGGAGTCTCAGGCCAAGCCTTTACCATATTGCCAAAACAAAGTGCATGCTATCACTGTCTTTTTCCAGCACTAGATGAAGATTCAATGCCAACATGTAGCATAGAAGGAGTGCATCCCTCAATTCTTTCTATAATAGGTGGAATCGAAGTAGCAGAAGCAGTCAAAATCATAACAGGAAAAAAACCAAATCTTTCAGACAGAATATTGCATATTGATCTGGAAAGCTTGGAGTTTGTCAGTACTCATACCAGCAAAGTGGATGAATGCCCAGTTTGTGGAACTGGAAAACCTGAAGTAGCTCGTAAAGAAGAATTGATAATTGAAGAACTCTGTGGCCGAAGTGGAGGCAAACGTACATTTTCTATAACCCCTACCAGTATGATTGACATTGATGTGACAAAGATAACAAATGCTGCACAAACAAAGGGCTTCAAAGTGCAAAACCAGGGCGACCTTGGTCTCTCATTATCTACTGATACGACATATGTTAGTTTTTTAAAACGTGGCTCTGCTGTAATTGTAGGTACAAAAGACGAAGATGATGCAGTAAATCTGTACAAGAGTCTGATTGCACAATGATTGGTATGAGAATTATATTTTCTTGGCTAATCCTTTGCGTTGTTTGTATTTCACTGATAGGAAATTCTTATGCGCAATCATTTGAAAAGACAAGCTCAATATTCATTTTTGTGCAGACACAAATTCGTAACTCAGACGGCCACCTTGTAGCATACCTTGAAGCAAACAAAGTGTACATTTCTGACCTTGATTTATTAAACAAGTATCTTAACACACAAACCCCGCAACAAAAATTTGCAAGAGGTGGACAAAACTATGATCTTATCCAACTTGACGTGCAAAAAAATATCAGTGAGCCTAATGTCATATCAAAGACTGCTCTTGGTACTGTAGTTAATAATAAACAAGTCGTCATGGTATATTCTGATCATGATGGATATCCTCTAGTTCCAGGAGATACGGTTACATCAGTTTGGACAATAATTAGGCCTTCAAAGTAGGTCTCTTTGTTAGTATAGTTCCAATACCCATCGCAAAAAAGACTACTAGTGGAACAAACCTGTAAGGCTGCACTGTCTGATCTGTAAAGCCTTGCAAGACAGGTGCCGACAAAAGCATGCCCATTATCAAAACCATTATCGAATCTGCGTGGATAATTCCCCTTCTTGATAGTATGAAAAGCGATATGATTAGTGGTAAAATGAAAAACAAAACAATTACATCAAATCTCATCTGAAATGCCCAGGCAGTAAATCCGCGCCAAAAGTCGTTTGCATCAAATCCAGTGGAAGCGCCTATCACGTTTATTCCTGTTATCGCAACTGCAATACCTGCAACAATTATGGCTCCATAAATTGCGAGTAATATCTTCTTTTTTTGTTGTGGTATGT
>JBGOUS010000150.1:0-3402 GCA_041477675.1 Nitrosopumilaceae archaeon | reverse complement strand
TTAGAGATTCCATAAAGATGCTTTACGAAGATGCACCCCCAAATAGTGTTAAAAGTACGATGTTGTATGTTATGGGCGGAAACAAAGTATCTGTAGGTGTATTAAATTCAATGGTCAATACAATCAGCGGAATTTTTAACGATGATAGTACGCGTGTAAGTCTTTCTGTTGTAGCTGCTGAAAATTCTAGAGTTATCTTGCTCACATCAGTCGAGGGCGAAACAAGATTTGACAGATATGATCCACTTGGAGTCATTCCAAATCTAAATACTTTAGATTGGGATTATCCTGATTGCAGCATAAAATTGGATCTTGAACTAAATCAAATAGAATAAATTTTTACTTTTTCTTAGACTTTGTACTGGATTTTGATTTAGTTTTTTCTTCTGGTTTCTTTGCAGATTTTTCTTCTTTCTTTGTTTTCTCTGGTTTTGGTGTTGGTTTTTCTTTTGTTTCTGATTGTTTTTCTGGTATTGTCTCTGGTTTAGATTGTTTTGGTTTTTCTGACTTTGCTTCTGATTTTTCTTCCACTTTTTCTGTTTTTTGTGATTTTGGTTTTTTCTCTACTTCTTCTTTCTTTGATTTTTCTTCCTGATATTTTGAAATCAAAACTGCACCATCATCATCTTTTGTTAATTTGACTCTAATCTTTCTTGGAGGGTGCCTTATTCCTCTTGCCCAAACCAAGTGACTCACGTCTTCTTCCATCTTTACATTTTCAGACTTCATGTGACGGATTGCAAATTCTCTTATCATATTAATTGCCCTTTTTGCTCTTTGGTTATTTGGAGAGAGTAAAACTTTTCCGAGATTTATTGTATAAACACGTTCAACTGTTTCTTGTGACAAATTATCCAACTCCCACATCTGTTCTTCGCCACTGTCTTTTCTTTGGATTTGTTCGAACTGTTCTTTTTGTCTTGATTATTACCCACGCTGGAACAGATGAATTCTGCTTTAGTTTTTTCATCAACCTTATTTTTCTTGGAGTGGACTTGTGAGCGGCCATGAAAGTTGGAAAATCCTGACCTCTTTTTAAATGAATCTCGAATACGCATGTTTTATGTGCAGTTATGACATCCCGCTTTCTGATAGTAGCATCATAATTTGTTTTATCATTCTTGCAGACGCTCCCCAGATCAAGTAATCTTGATATCTAAACGTATACATTTCTTGAATTGAATTGTGAGTGGGATCCCTGTCTTTTTCTATTGTTTTGAAAAGCGGAAACATAGGAATATGTAAGATGGTTTCAATTTCTGAGTTTGGTTTGAGTTTTGGAATATCAGATGTAATTGAAACAAATGGTGTAATTGTAAAACCAGAGTTGAGGGTTGTGACAGGTTTTAGTTGACCGATGATTTGCTGTCGTGATACATCAAGCCCAATTTCTTCTCTTGTTTCTCTCATAGCCGTTTCAAGAAGATTATAGTCATCTTCTTTCCAGGTTCCACCAGGAAAAGAAATCTCACCTGCATGCAAATTCATTGTTTTTGGTCGTTCAGTCATTATCATTTTATGTTCTGAACCATGAATTAGTATCAATACTGCAGCAAGCTTTGTCTTTCCATTTTCTTTTGCCTCAGGAACAATTTCACTAGACAGTGTATTTTTGAGTTTTTGTGGGTCCATCTATTAACATATATCTGAAATTGTTATTGATTGTTACCGTTCATCGTACTATATAATAAAATACTCTGCTTTAGGGTGGTGTACTATTATTGCTGCAGTTGATTGTTCAGGAACAATTTGGCCTGCTTCTGTTAACGTAATGTTGGATTTCTGGGGTTCTAATAACTTCCATACTAAATGATGCTGTGCTACATCTGGGCAGCTAGGATATCCCCAGCTATATCTCAATCCTCGTTTTTCTCCAATTTTTAATTCATTTCTTATCTTATGATTCATCCATTCTGCCATGGCTTCCGCAGTTTCAACTGCAAGTCCGTGCAAATAATATGCATCAGTGTATTTTTCTTCCTTGTTCCATTTCTCTATAAGTTCAGAGACTTTGTTGCCAACAGTTACTACCTGAAATACAACTACATCATCTTCTCCAAAATAATCTGTAATACACAGATGCCTTTCTTTTGTTGATCTTGGAAAATCAAATGTTAGCTGTTCTCCGTTATGATCTACAACTAGTTTGTTTTCTTTGTTATGACATTTATAGTAACCATAAACAATTGTTGGTTCAAAAAGATCTTCTTTGATTATTCTTTCTTTCCACTGATGTAATAATTTTTCGTGTTCTGGTTCTGATTCTTTTGCTTTGTTTCCACGCAATCCCCATGATAATACAAAAAGTGATTTTTTATTGATGAATTTCCAAACTTCGTTAAGATCAATTTGTTTCGGTCCTAGTCTAATTGCCTGATCAATACTGGGTGGTATGGGTGCAGCTACTGGTTTTATTCCACTATGAGGTAGATCTTCAGCTGCTTCTCTTATGATTCGTGTCTCTTTCCATTTTTCCAGTTTTGTTTTCCATTCTTGAAGGAATTTTGGCTTTTCATCAGAAACAAGTTTATCCATTGTTTTTAGTCCTTCAAACATGTTTTTGCAATAAAATACACCGTGTGTGTATATCCCGCCTTCTTTAGCAATTCTATTTATGTAATTACTGTTAATGGCAGCACCTCCACACAGTATCGGTAAACTCATATTGTTTTTTCTAGCATAATCTACAAAATACTGCATCTGTTTTGAAGTTGATACTAACAAAGCTGATAGTCCTATGGCGTCTGGTTTTACTTCGCTGATTTTGTCTAGGAATTTTTGTAATGGAACTTGTTTTCCTAAATCATAAACAGCATAACCATTATTTTCAAAGATAGTCTTGACTAGATTCTTTCCAATATCATGAACGTCACCGTAAACTGTTCCTAAAACTAGCTTGCCCTTGCTTGTTCCTTCTTGTTTTAAGAGGTATTTTTCAAGCTCGCCAACCGCTGCTTTCATGCATTCTGCAGATTTTAGAACAAAGGGCAAAATGAGCTCTCCTGCTCCAAACTTATCACCAACCTCCTTCATGGCTGGAAGTAGTTCATCATTGAGTGTTCTTATTGCACCTTCATGTGTTACTTCTTTTGGCGCTTGCAAAACCAATGAACCATTTTTTTTGATGAGAGATTTTGTTAGAGAAATTTTTTCAGCGATTGCAGTGACGACGTCATTTTCTATTCCATCCTTTAATCTATTGATTATTCTGAAATTACATTTTTTCCCTGCACTCCACAAAGGATCAATTTCAACTCGTTTTACTGCAGTACTGACTGATTTCTTATCTTCAAAATATGTTATAAATTCTGAAAGTGTGTTTGAATGGGCATTAAAGATTAAATCTTCTGCAAGTTTTCTCTCTTTCTCGTTGATTTCTGAGTACGGAACAACATCTTTTGC
>JBGOUS010000082.1:0-5040 GCA_041477675.1 Nitrosopumilaceae archaeon | reverse complement strand
GTGTATATGGCACCTTCTTTTTCTTCTTCTGAAAATCCCGTTCCATACGCACGACCTTTGGTCATTTCTATGTAATGTGCAGCAAAAAGATTCCAAGTAAACTCTCTAAGAGCAGTAGCAGGAATGAAAAAATTGTATTCGCTATATCCTTTCTTACATTCTTCAACAACCTTGTCAAGCTCAGAAAGAATCCATTTGTCAGTAGGACCCAGTTTTCCTGTCTTTAAAACTGGAAATCCAGAAAGAAACCTAGAAACATTCCACAATTTACTGAGAAATTTTTTTGTTGATTCAATTTTTTGTTCTGAACATCTAAAATCATATCCTAGATTAATTTCACTTGCACTCCAGAATCTAAAGGCATCAGCACCAAATTTTTGTACTACTGGTAAAGGATCTACCACATTTCCTTTACTTTTGCTCATCTTTGTACCATGCTCATCAACCCCATATCCCATTATCCAAGCTTCAGACCAGGGAGCTTTGCCAGTTAGTTGTTCACATCTCAAAAGAGTATAGTATAACCAAGTTCTTACGATATCCTTTGACTGTGGTCTTAATGTTGTAGGATATGTTTTTTTAAAAAATTCATTATCACGTTTAAACTTTGTAATAAATAATGGCGATACACTTGAATCCATCCACGTATCAAAAGTTCTTTCTTCACCAACAAATTCACTTGCACCACATTTTGTACACTTTGTAATTGGACTGTTGTCTTTCCATGGTCTGTAGTATTTACCCGGTTCTGGTACGTGTGGCTCTGAACATTTTTTGCAGTACCATATTGGGATTTCAGTTCCATAGTATCGTCTTCTTGATATGGGCCAATCAATTGAAATAGAATCCAACCAGTTCATCAGAATTTGTTTGTGCATGAGTGGATGAAAGATAATTTTTGAGCCAAGCTCCCTCATTTTCTCGACTGAATCTTTCTGCTTTACATAGTATTCTTCCATAGGTATTATCTCAATTGGAACCTTGCTTCTCTCAGAAACAGGCGTACGGTGATTGATGTTGTCTATCTTTTCAACAAACCCATGATTCTGCAAATCTTCGATTATCTTTTCTCTTGCTTGTTTTACCTTTAATCCTGTATATGCACCAGCAACATCGGTCATCCGGCCCTCTTTTCCAATGGCTACGATTTCTTGCAATTTTAGTTCCCTAAATAATGCGACATCATTCTGGTCACCATAGCTACACACCATGACAATGCCTGAGCCAAATTCTTTTTCTGCAGAAGGATGTGTTAGAATTTCCACTTCTCGGTTAACTAATGGAATTACTACTTTTTTGCCAACAAAGTTGATATATCTTTCATCATCAGGATTCACAATTACTGTTTGACATGCGCACAAAAGTTCTGGTCTAGTACTTGCAACTATCAATGATTTTTCAGAATCTTTTATTTTGAATTTCATGTGAACTAATTTTGTTGGAATTTCTTGATACGTTATTTCTGCATCTGCAATTGTAGTACCTGTAACCCAATCGTAATTGTTTGGTCTATTTGCAAGATATACCAAATCTTTTTTCCAAAGTTCGATAAACGTTGATTGTGTAAGTGTTCGATATTCTTCAGAGTCTGTTCTATAATATTCTGAAAAATTTCCACTAAGACCAAGATTTATCATTATCTGAATCATTTCTGCTTCCAGATCGTCTAACGCAGTTGCACAAAGCTTCAAGAATTCACCACGTTCTGTTTCACGCATTCTAATATTGTATTTTTTTTCAGTGTACATCTCTACTGGCAAACCGTTTCTGTCTATTCCTATTGGGAAAAGGACGTTTTTGCCAGACATTCTTGCCGTTCTTGCAATCATGTCTATCTGTGCATAATGTGCTGCTGCTCCTATATGCCACGGCCTTCCAGATGGATAGGGAGGCGGAGTGTCTATGACAAAAACATCGCCTTCAGGCTTGAAATCGTAAATATGTGAATCCTGCCACTGTTTTAGAATCTGTTTTTCAAGCTCTGGATTCCACGCAGTCTCTTTGATCTTAGGTTCCATATCTTAAGACTTGGAGATATGTGATAAAATATGGGCTCCTTTGTTGTATCCTTCGTAAATATAGACTCCTACAGCTTCTATGTTTTCTGGCATTTTTGGAATAAGGAGCTTGATTATTTCTGTGGAGAGGTTTTCTACCGTAGCTTCTCCCTCAAGTAGATACGTTGTATCCTTTGGAACCTGTAAATCAAACATGCCTTTTGGACCATCAAACATAATCTTGTAATGTAAACTGTCTTCTTTTACTAGGTATTTCTCATTGATGAAAAATTTGTGATCAAGAATAGAAATAACCTCTTTGATAATTTTTTTCGCTTCACTAAAATCTATCAATAGATTATTTTTCATTTCACCAACAAGCTCAACCATTACAGAAGATGTATGTCCATGGAGTATTGAACACTTTTCTACTAATGGAAGAATATGGGCATAATCAAACGCAAATGATGGGTCTTCCATAAAAATAGACCCTGTCTGAACCTCTCTTGTTTTGTAAAATACAACATCTTCTAACTCTTTTATTTGTGCAGTAAACTTTGGATGGCCAATTGCAATAATCTTAGTTTCAGGAAATTCACGCTTTATCTCCTTGTATTTTGTTATGTCTTTTTCGTCATCTATTACTTCAATGAGACCTTTTTCTGTTTTAAAATCTACTATGACCTTCTTCCCATCTTTGAGAGTTAACTTGTGATCGTATTCGTATTTTATATCCAAAAATGATAGCATCTCTGCTATTGAAAGCTCTGTTCTTGTTCTCAAAAGGTTACCCTTTCTATCAGTATATCTGAAATCAGAATCCAAAATTGCTGAACCGCTTGCCATTTGAAAATTTTTTGTATTGTTCTGTATATAAATTCTGTACAGCAAAAAATCAAAAAACGAGATTACTGAATGTTTGTCTATTCCAAAGAGTTTAGGATTTTTGCAAGATTAATATCATTTTGAGTTATTCCGCCTGCATCATGGGTTGTTAAATCAACTTTGATCTTGTTATATACATTAAACCACTCTGGATGGTGATTCATTTTTTCTATGTGTAAGGCTGCTCTGCTCATGAACCCAAAAGCTTCGATAAAGTCTTTGAAGACAAAATCCCTGTGTAGTTTTCCATTGACTAGGCTCCAACCAGACAAATTCGCCAATTCCTTTTTGATTTGTTCATCTGATAATTTGGTCAAGCCCATGAATCTTTTTATCGATTCCCATATTTAACTATCAAAACATCGCAACTAACTTAGGGCGGATTTTTTCAATCTATGGAATTGGAAGATCTTGATAAACTACACAAAAAGATGAATGAATCGATTCAAAAAACTGTTAATTGCAAAAAAATAGGCATTGCTTTTTCAGGTGGAATAGACAGCTCTCTTTTGGCCAAGCTTTGTACTGATCTTGGATATGATTTGACACTATTAACAATTGGATTTGCAGACTCTCATGACCTTCAATTCTCAAAGGAAATATCTCACTTATTTGACTATGAGCATAAAATTGAAAAAATCTCATCAAAAATATTTCCAAAAATAGTAGAACAGATCAAAAAAACAATAAAAACGGATAATCTTTCATGGAATGAAAATTGTATTGCTTTTTATTTTATTTCTAAACTTGCAAAGCGATATAGTATTGATAAGGTACTCACAGCAAATGGAATTGACGAACTTTTCTGCGGTTATAATGCGTACAGAGATGCAATAAAACATGGCAGTGAAAGTGTTACGAACATGATGGAATCAAAAATTGAAAACGAACTCAACATGATGATGGCAGTTAACACAATTGCTTCAGAATTTGACGTTAAGATACTGCAACCATTTCTTTCAAAAGAATTTGTAACATTCGCAAAAAAAATTCCAATTGAGGAAAAAATTCATGGTTCTGACGATTTAATGCGAAAACATATTGTCAGAGATCTTGCTTTAAAGATTGGAGTTCCAAAAGAATCAGCCTTCAAGCGTAAAAAAGCTCTCCAATATGGCTCTCTTATTCACAAAGCCTTGATGAAAATCAAGTAAATTTTGAACATGCCTTGTTTACCTTGTTGAAGACATTTTTGATTATTGTACTTGATGCTCCAAGATGATTTTCTGGAACAAAAATCCTCTCTATTTCTTTTTCAGTAAGGTGTGATGATATTGCTTTATCGTTTTTTACAGCTCGCAAAAATTCCGTTTCTGAATCAGAAGCTGCAAAAGCTACTCTTTGTATGTCCCTATATGCATTAAAGCGTGGAATGCCCTTCTTGATTAGAGCTTCAAGTACAAACTCTGCAAAAATCTGACCTTTTGTTATCCCTAGATTTTTCTTTATCTTGTTCTTGTTTACATAAAGATCCGAAAGAATCTTTGTCATTGCTTCTAGCATCTCATCTAACAAGATAGAACTTGTTGGAAGAGTAAATCTTTCATTTGCAGAATTTGACAAATCCCTCTCATGCCATAAGGGTATATTCTCAAATGATACGCTGATCTGACTTCGCAGCATCTTTGAAAGTGAAGTTACACGCTCGCTTTTTACAGGGTTTCTTTTTACTGGAACAGCGCTGCTTCCCATCTGACCTTTTTTGAAAGGTTCTGCAACTTCACCAATTTCGGTTCTCTGAAGATTTCTTATTTCTACTGCGATTTTTTCTAGTGTAGAACCAATTAATGCTATACAAAACACATATTCTGCGTATCCTTCTCGTGAAATAATCTGGGTAGTAACATCTGCAGGATATAAAGAAAGTTTCTTTGCAACTCTTTTTTGAACCTCTAAAGCTTTCGAGCCCATGAGGGATCCAGTTCCAACAACACCAAGTGTCTTACAGATCAAAATTCTCCTTTTGCACTGTTCAATTCTTTCGATGTGTTTTGACATTTCGGAAGCCCAATTTGCAAATTTTAAACCAAATGCTATGATGCTTGCATGTTGCCCATGCGTTCTTCCCACAGCTGGAAAATCTTTGAATTTCATTGCAAGTTTTGCTAAAATGATTGCTAGTCTTGCAACCTTTGGTTCTATAATTACAAGTGCATCT
>JBGOUS010000003.1:0-19172 GCA_041477675.1 Nitrosopumilaceae archaeon | reverse complement strand
TGTTTTGAAAAAGTAATCAAGGCTTATAAAAACCATACATGGGTATTTGCATAATGCGGGAGTCGCCCAGCCTGGTCAAAGGCGCTAGCTTGAGGGGCTAGTATCTTAGGATTTCGAGGGTTCAAATCCCTTCTCCCGCATTACTTTAGTTAAATAAAACAAGATCAGATTTGATTTAATTGATGAAAACCGAAGACATCGGAGCTTAACATAAAAAAATCAAAACCAATACTTGGAAAAATTAAATTGTCCTAGATGATTACGTCTAAAATCATTTCTTACACTTGTTTATCGCATCAATAAGTGCAGAACGCCGTATCTCTTCTGTTACAGCCGCTCTTGCATCTTCAATAAGAATTCTATTTACGTCAAGCTTTCTACGACTTTCATTTACTATCTTATCATATGTGGCAAAAGGATACAAAATGAGATACAGATTTTCCATTATCTCAAAAAACTTCTTTGCATCATCTGCTTTTCCTACTCTAATGCTGTCATAAATTAGTCTTTTTAGTTCCCCAATGCAGTCAAGCAGACCAAGTATGTATGATTCTCCTCTTACTCCAAGTGATTCTGCCGATGGTATGTCTGATTTTTCGACTACTGAAATAAACGCAAACGCTTCAACAAGCTCTTGTTCTGCAGTAATGATGTATCTATGCAGATCGCTTTTTGATTTCTTTCTTATCTCGTCGAGTAATTTTTTTGCGTGTTCAGCCTTCTTTCTGCCTATTTCAATATCTGATCTGTGAACAGAAATTATGGATTGACTACAGAGAAGTATAACTTCTCGCGTATTTCTTATCATGTATTCACGTGAATTTTGCATATCGTTTAATGATTTTGAAATTTTGAATAGGGATGATTTTACATTTTTTAATGACATGTATAGGCATAAATAAAAAACTAAGATAAAGCCGTTTGGTAAAGCCCTTATTTGACGAGTTTTTGAATTATCGCATGGAAATCACTGTAAAACAGATGATGCAGATAGAAGAAAATGGTCACCAAATGGGATTCCCAAGAAAGCTGATGATGGAAAATGCGGGTGCAACAGTAGCACGATATCTTATAGAAAAATTTCCTGATATTTCATCAAAAAAAATTCTGATATTTTCAGGACTTGGTAATAATGGTGGGGATGCATTTGTTGTAGCGAGGCATCTTGCAGGATATTATTCTGATGTCAAAGTAATATTGCTTGGAAGTCCAGACAAAATAAAAACAGATGAAGCAAGAACAAACTGGAAACTTCTTGAACAAATGAATTCTGTATATTTGATTGTTGCATTAGACGTTAGTGGATTAGACTTGCAGTCTGATATCATAGTTGATGGTATTTTGGGAACAGGAATTTCTGGCAAAATTAGAGAACCTTATGCATCTGCTATAGATGTGATCAACAAATCAAAATCATTCAAACTTGCTATAGATGTGCCCTCTGGACTTGATCCTGATACAGGAAACATACACGATAAATGTGCCAAAGCTGATGTAACCATAACATTTCATAAAATGAAAGTTGGTATGGCTAAAAGAATAGATGTGTGTGGAACTATTATTGTGGAAAAGATTGGTATTCCTCCTGAGGCTGAAGTTGGTATATTATGAAAGTTTATCAGTTTGAGGTAGGTGACATGCAGAATTTTACATATTTGTTAGAAGATGAAGATACAGGAGTTGCAATAATAATAGATCCCTCATGGGATCTTCCAGATGTACTACAAACAATAAAAAGAAACAACATGAAGGTAAAATACATCATAAACACGCACTATCATTTTGATCATACTATAGGAAATGACTTTATGGTAAAGTCAACAGATGCAAAAATAATCCAACACAAAACATCCACATTAAAAAATGATTTGACAGTATCTGATGGTGACAAGATTAAGTTTGGAAATTCCGAAGTCACTGTTTTTCATACACCGGGTCATTCAAAAGACAGCATATGTTTGGTAGGTGATGGAAAAATTTTTTCTGGTGACACACTTTTTGTAGGCAATTGTGGAAGAGTTGATCTTCCTGGGGGCAATGCAAGGGAACTTTATCACAGTCTTTTTGATGTAGTCAGTAAGATGAACGAAAGCTTTGTACTCTATCCTGGTCATAACTATGGCTCATCTGTTACATCAACATTAGGTAAAGAAAAAAAAAATAACTTTGTTCTTCAACCAAAAACTGAAGACGAATTTGTGGAATTTATGAATAGTGAGTGATTTGTGAACGATATAGAAATTTTTGGAAATATAGAAAAAGGTAACGACTTTATCAAAAAAACTCAAAATAAAAAATTTGTATTTTCATTTGTCATATCGTATACTCACACATGTGAGATTCCAGGAATTACAGTAGCAGGAGCAAATCCTGATCTACTAAAATTCACATCTGCAGCAGATGCTGAGTTTCTTCATTATGGGTACTGTAAAATCATTGATGCAATTCCTATGACACCTGATGGCAAGCCTACTCCTGCTATTCTCACAAAGGTTGCGCTTGAGGCTGCAAGCATCCCAAATTTTGTCATAAATGCGGGAAGCAAAATTCCTCCAAAACTTCCATACTTGGAACTTGGTTTGGAACCTGGAAAAAACATTGCACAAGAACCAGCTCTTGATGATAGTCTTACGCGAAAAGCAGTTGAACACGGAAGAATAATAGGCCGTTTTCTGGGTTCTTCCACTGATTGTCTGGTAATAGGAGAGAGTATTCCAGGTGGGACCACTACTGCACTAGGAGTATTAAGAGGACTCGGATTACAAGCTTCCGTTAGTAGTAGTATGCCACAAAATCCAGTTGATTTGAAAAATCAAACAGTAGAAATTGCATTAAAACGATTACGATCAAGAGATCCGTATGATGTCGTTACACAGCTTGGTGATCCAATGATACCATCAGTTGCTGGAATACTAAGCACCGCATCCGAATCAACAAATGTGTTATTGGCAGGTGGAACACAAATGGCAGCAGTTCTTGCTTTTGCTAAACATGTCGGTTTTAATGAAAACAATGTTGCCATAGGAACAACCTCATACATTGTTAATGATAAAACTGCAAATCTTATTGAGACCATAAAACAAATTTCTGACATTCCCATACTTGCTGTAAAACTAAAACTCGGAGAATCAGAAATCATGGGATTGCGTTCTTATGCTAAAGGATTTGTCAAGGAAGGTGCAGGTGCTGGAGGCGCCTCTATAGCTTGTATTTTAAAGACGGGTCTAGATGCAAAAAAACTTCTTGCCTTAACAGAAAATGAATACCGTAGAATTACTTCACAGTAACAGATTTGGCAAGATTTCTAGGATAGTCAGGATCGGTGTCCTTTTCTAACGCTGCATAATATGCGAGCAGCTGTACTGGTATTATCTCAATTAAAGGATATAATGCCTCGTTAATTGATGGAATTTCAATCCAATAGTCATAAACATCACTTGGTTTGTCTGATATCCCAATTATTTTGGCACCACGAGACTTGATCTGATGCGCACTTGACAGAGTATCAACATATGTAGAATCATTTGGGTTTATTATTATGACATATACATTTGAATCCATTAGAGCTAATGGTCCATGTTTTAGTTCTCCGCCAGGAAGTCCTTCTGCATGAACATATGTAAGTTCTTTCAACTTTAGTGAAGATTCAGAGGCAATTGGATAATGAATTCCTCTGCCAAGAACATAAATGTCTGACACATCCTTGAGCTTTTTTGCAATTTCTTTAACCTTTGAATGATCAGAAAGTATTACCTTTATAGATTCAGAAACTTTATTGAAATCTAATCCTATACATCCTCCGCACAACTTGTCAGTTATTTTGTAAAGTATAGCAAGTTGTGATGTGAAACTCTTCGTTGCAGCAACACCAATTTCTGGTCCACAGTTTAAACCCACTGCAATAGATGAAGCATGAACAAGAGATGAAGTCATTATGTTTACAATTGAAACGATCTTCGCTCCGTCTTTTTTAGCAATGTTTACTGCTTCCAGCACATCTGCGCTTTCACCACTCTGAGAAAGCGCAATTAAAATAGATTGATGATCAAAATAGTTTGGAGAAAATTGTACCTCGCTTGAAATTATTGGTTCCATCTTTATCTTTGCGTATTTTGAGAGTAGGTGTTTTGCTACTAGAGCTGCATTATAGCTTGTACCACTTCCAGTTACGTAAAGATTCTTTGCATGTTTCACAAACTCAGTAAGCAGATCAAGTTCAAGTCTAGTGTTCTCACCAGCCTTCATTATGGTAGTAGGCTGTTCCGAAATTTCTTTTAATGTAAAGTGCGCATAATCACCTTTGTATGTGTCAGCAAGTTCCTTTGAAACCTTTGTAATCTGGTGTTCTACCTGGTTACCATCAAAATCAAACATCTGTATTCCAGCAGAATTAATTATGAGGCATTCTCTGTTATCAGGATAAATTACTTCATCTGTATACTCTACAAATCCTAATACATCACTTGAAACAAAATATTCTTCTTTTCCAATTCCTACTATCAACGGTTCATGGAATCTAGCTGCTGCGAGTGTTCCATTTTCAAATACCGCGACAAATGCAAAATTTCCTTTTAGTTTAGAAACAGTTTGTATAATTGATTTTTTAATCTCTTTCGTTTGATCAAAATTAAATTGCAAAAGATTTGCAATGACTTCACTATCAGTTTCGCTTTTAAATGTGTATTTTTTCTCCTGTAGTTCTTTTTTTAATTCTGCATAATTTTCTATTATTCCATTATGTACTATTGCAACCTCTCCTGCACTCGATGGATGCGGGTGTGCATTTAATTCAGTTACACCTCCATGTGTTGCCCATCTTGTATGTCCTATACCCACTGTTCCAGATAACGTATCTAGATTGACTCTGTTGTTTACCTCCATAACCTTACCCACTCCTTTTCTTACAGAAATTTGATTCCCAGAGAATGTTGCAACTCCAACACTATCATAGCCTCTATACTCCATACGTTTTAGTCCCTTGACCAGAACTGGCGCAGCTTGCTCACCGCCCAGGTATCCTATTATTGAACACATAATCTTATCTTACATATTTTCTCTAAATAATAATGTTGTATTTCTTATTCCTGGGATTGCTCAGGCACAATGATCTCTACCTGTTGCTTTGGTTGACCAAAATTAATGCCTGGAACTAGCTGTATTTGGTTTTCTTCTTCTACCTTAACCGTGTATGATGGAACAGTGACCACTCTTTCTCCAATCATAATGTGGCCGTGAACTACTGCTTGCCTTGCTTGATAAGGACTTTTAATAAATCCTTTTTTCTGAACAATTGTCTGCAATCTACGCGAAAGCAAATCTGTGACTTTTAAATTCAAAACATCATCAAGTGTAGAATTTGTATTTACCAATCCTATTCTTATTAGAGATTTCATAAGAATTTGCTCTTTTTTCTCTCTTACTTCTTGTGTCAAAGCTAAAAGTGATCTTGCTTGATTTCTTACTCTAGAAAGTTCTGTATGTGCCTTCCAAAGCTCGCGTTTATTTTTCAATCCAAAAGTTCCAAGCACATAAAGTTCTTCATTTAACAAGTCATAATTTAGAGGACGCTTCGGCTTTCTCCAAATTTTGCGAGGATTCTTAGGATCTCCCATTCATCACACCTACTTTGCTGGTTTTTTCTCCACAGGTTTTGCTGCCCCTGCTGCTGGTTTTGCACCCGCTGCTGGAGCTGCTGCCCCTGCTGCTGGTTTTGCACCCGCTGCTGGAGCTGCTGCCCCTGCTGCTGGTTTTGCACCTTCAGACAGAGCTGCTGCACCTTCTGGTGGCACTGCTCCTGGTGGAAGAACTTTGCCTCCTTTACGTACTCCAACAGCACCGCCTTTGCGTCCTGTCGTACGAGTTCGTTGTCCTCTGACCTTTAATCCATATGTGTGACGAAAACCGCGCCAACTGTTAGTGTTTTTCTCTCGCTCAATATCATTTCTGATGTTAAACTCTATATCTGAAGTAATTAGATGTAAATCGCTTCCAGAATCGATGTCTTTTCTTCTGTTAAGAAACCATGCTGGCACATTAAGTGAAGATGGGTTTCTCATTGCCTTTTCAATGGAGTCGACTTGGGATTCTGTCAAAAAACCAACGTTACTATTTTGATCTATCTTAAGAAGATCTAAAATTGCTTTTGCAAAGTTATAACCTATTCCTCTGACTTGGCTAACTCCAATAATCATTTTTTTCGCTCCAGGGACATCTTTTCCTGCAATCCTAACAATGTGTCTGTATTCTTGTGAAGCCAAGTGAAGAAAAATTTCATCTCTCCCCGATAAAAACCATGCTAAAATAGACAATGGTTTAAATCGCATTCTGACATAATTTATCAAAGTGGCGCAAGAAATTTCAGAACTTGTAAAACGAAGCTATTCTTCTGCTCCGAAATATACAGAAGTAATGGCTGGCCTTCCTGAGGATTATAAACAAATTAAAACCCTTTATGACCTTTTAGAAATTAACTATAAGATTGTAGAAGCGAAAGATCAGCTTCGACAAAACCTGATTTCAAAAATACAAAGAGGGGAAATAAAATATCCTGAAATCATAGGTTTTGAAGAAGATGTCATTCCCGCATTAGATAGAGCGATTCTTGCCTGTCATGATATTATGTTAGTTGGACAAATAGGTCAAGCAAAAACAAAGATTGCGCAAACAATATCAAAATACCTTCTATCTCCCATGCCGATCATTCAGGGTAGTATAACAAATGATTCACCAATGGATCTACCACAAGACGATATGCTTTCTTTATTAGAAGATTCTGACAACAACATGCTTTCTCAAAAATTCTATGTCGATTCAAACAGCATGGATAAAATTCGCAACAACAAACTTGACACTAAAATAGAATGGGTAGACGGAGAACGCAGATTCAAATATGTTCTTGCAACACCTGATATTTCAGTCAAGGATCTAGTCGGACAAATAGATGCTGTAAAAATTATAAAAAGGGGAGCAGAAATGTATCAAATTGAATCATATTCTCCTGGTCAATTAATGCAAGCAAAACATGGGCTCTTTTGTATAGATGAATTACCAGTGCTTGACACAAGAAAACAAGTCGCACTCTTATCAGTACTCCAGGAAGGAAGATTCACAACTGGTCCATATCCTGTCATCTTTGAGCCAAAGACTGCCTTCTTTGCAACCGCAAATCCTATAGATTATACTCACTCTGGAAAAATAATTGAACCATTATATGACCGCCTTAAAAGCCACATTCACACTCATTATCCAAAATCTGTTGAAGAAGAAATGCTGATAATAATTCAAGAAGCCAAAATTTCAAAATCGTTCATACCTATTTTCATGTTGAAGACCTTGGCAAGTATAATTCAGAACGCACGAGTAAATCAGGAGATAAACCAAGACAAGGGTGTGAGTGTTCGAATGGGAATTCATTGTCTTGAACTTCTTGTAGGTGAGGCCGAAAGAACTAGAGCACTGTCACACAAAATATTGGCAATCCCACGGCCGTCTGATTTATTCTGTATAGGACAAACTACAAAATTTGAACTCGCAGAAATGGATGATACAACCATAAATAGAGAAAAAGTGCTTCGTGAGATTATTGCTCAATCCATCAAGGAAACCTCCCTTGAATACATGAAAGAGATAGATCAGGCATTACTAGTTAAAATAAAGCAAGAGTTTGTAGGAAAAACTTTTCAAGTATCACAAAAGATCGTAGATAAAAATAATATGCAAGTGTCATATGAAACTCAATTGCAAAGCTTTGAAACTCTCCACAATCTTATTGGTCTAATATATGACAAGGTGTCTTTAGAACAACAAGAATTTAAGGTAAAAACCCTAACCTACAATATAAAATCTGAATTACTCTCTCTTTCAGAAAAAGCCCAAAATGAACTAAGAGCCGCTATTATTGAAATTATTCTGGAAGGACTATGTTGGACTGAACCAAAAGTCCTCAACAAAAAAGAGATTGGCTATGTCGCAGCCTGATATTAGAAATGTTTTGTATTTCTCAAACCAAGAAAGTAAAACTACAAAACCAAGCAACGAAATCTCAAATGAAACATTACAAAAAATCTTTCAAATCTTATCAAAACAAGTGTTAAAGGAAAAAACACCAAGCATGCAAGATCTAGAACTCATTCTACAAGGTGTTATTGCGCAATCAGCAGAACAACAAAATCTTGAAGAAAACTCTGAAAATACAGAATCCGACATTCATGCGTCAGGTGAAGCGATAACAAAGTACCTCCAAAAACAAGGATATCTCAAAGACGAAAAAAAGTGGCTTACTAACAAAGGATTCTTTGAGATTGGTGGAAGACTTCTGCAAGATGTTATGAAGGCCATTAACGAAGGAGGATTGGGATTTCATGAGACAAAAAATATCGGTGGAGGAAGTGTAATACAAGATACAACAAAAAAATTTGAACTAGGTGACGACATTAAATTCCTCAATGTGCCACAAACGGTACTGAATTCAATACAAAGAATTGCAAAAAAAGATTCCAAAATAAAATTTCCAATTCCTATGGAAATTGATGATTTGGAAGAGTTTGAAACAATTGAAGAAGTAAAAGTTGCCGTAGTATATTGCATAGACCTAAGTTCTACTATGAAATATTCAATTGGTGCAGGAGAGAACAGTAGAATAGAAGCTGCAAAAAAAGCACTTTGGAGCTTGTATGTCTTAAATAAAAAATTCTTTCCAAACGACACGGTTTACATCATTGGATTTGGAACTTTTGCGTCTGAAATAGATCCCCGTGATATTCCCTACCTGAAAACATATGATTCAAATGACAATTTTTTACATTATACTAATTATCAATCTGCTTTCAGATTATCTCTTAAGATTCTAAAACATGATGGGGCACAAAACAAAAGGATAGTGATGATAACTGATGGCCAACCAAGCGCTTGCTTTATTGATAGTGAAAGCCAAAAAAACAACATTCTTGCTAATAAACCATATTCACATTTTTACATTCCAGATGATGCTACTTTGTTAAAACTGAAAAATGAACGTGAAATAAAAATTGATACAGCTGGAGAACTGATTTATCTCTGTTATCGGTACAGGCAGGTTGACTCGTTCATCGAATCTCGAACACTTGCCGAGGCAAAAAAATGTAAACATGAGGGAATAGACGTGGACACAATTATGGTAAGTGAAGAAGATGAACTTTTGAATTATGTAGAAAGTCTTGAAAAGAAACTAAAAGGAAGGGCCTATTACATCAATCCAGTAAATATTGGCAGGATCTTGATAAACGATTTTATATCAAATAAAAAGAAAATTCTAAACTCGACAAATAAGTGGTGAAATGAGTTGGAGGAAAACTATGACAGACAAAAAATGATTGAATTTCTGGTTGATCCTGATATTTCTTTAATACTTTTAGAACTTGAAAATGGAAGTAAAGAATCATCCTATCTTACAGAAAAATTAAGGATAAGTGATAATGAAATACAAAAAAAACTATTCTATATTATACAGCACGGTTTTGTTAAAATAAAAAAAGATGGAAATGAAACCATTTTTACAGTGGACAAAGAAAAGCTAAACAAAATAATGGAAAGCGAAGAGAATTTTTCCGGAGTCGTAGACGGTCTTACAGAACTTGATTCTTTTCTTAATTAGTATCTATCCTGCCACGCGATTTAATATGATAGACTATGCCCGTACCTAGGCCTATCAGTCCTATTATTATCACAATAAATCCAAAAATACTCACTGTCAAAGATTGGCCATCTGGCAGGTATCCTATTACTGCAGTAACTTCTAATTCTCTTTCTCCAATATTTTCTATCAAAAGTTTGTATATTCCAACAGTCGAAATTGTAAAGTTATCTTGAAAAGGACTGTGTTCTACTGACTTTGAAATAACTGTCTGACCTAATGGGTCATAGACAGATGCCTGCAAACGACTCTCTCCTTTGAAATCTTCAGTTTGTAGTACATAAACTCCATTCCCGTTAATCGAGGGATCGAGTTCTTTTGATAATTCCATTGATGTTCCAATCCCTAGTCGTTTTTCCTGCGTAACAAGGTTCTCTATGATTAGTTGTGAGCCATAAACAGAAAGTCCAATTCCAATTAATATCAAAAAGCCTCCTATTATGAGAAGCATTCCAGGTTTTTTCACAGGCGTGGGTTGCATGAAACCACTATTAAAATTTGGGATTTGAAATTTATTTTATAATTTAGCCTAGGCTAAATTTTTTACCTCAGGCTAAATTATAAATAATCTACTTCCATTATCTCAATTAAATGCATCTAGTGAAAAAAATGAAAGGAAAGATGTTGATGGCTTTGATTATAGTGTTCTTTATTGCTGCCATTTATTTCTCACTGCCAATCCTGTAGTTTCAGGATTTTCAGTAGGAATGTTAATCATGTATATTACAAGCATTTTTGTATAGAACAAAAAAATTATAATCATGAATAAAAACAAGAACGAGTTATACGACAACAATATTTGGAGGTTAAACAAATTTTGATCGTTAAATTGTACCCATTCCTAGCCCTATCTTTAGGCTTGCTTCTCATATTGCCCATATTCTCAGAAAATAACGCAAGTGCGGAATCTTCTCATCCTAACCTCTATGTATCTGCAGAAAATAGTCTATATGAAAACCATTTTTCTGGTTCTATGGTAGTTGAGGTAATTATCAGAGATAGTGATATTTCTGATACCGGTGGAGGAGAAGGTGAGCCAGATGTTACACTAAACGGAAAAGATTTACGCATGGTACAAGCTACAGATGGGAATTGGTATGCATATTTTGCCAATTTGCAGCAAGCCAAACAAGCAGATCAAATCGCATCGACTGGTATGGCAGGTAAGAGTCTAGATTTTGGAGTTTTTTGTGACAGGTCAACTGATCAATCGGTACTGGGTATCAGTTTTTCAGATTCTGATGGTGTAACAATACCAGATGATAATGGAATTTCAGGTGCAACACAAGGTACCGCACCATTCACTGCGTGTACTGGTGTCTTGGGCAGTTCTTCAAATCAGAATAACGTGGTTAGAAGTTCTAAAAGTATTAA
This sequence comes from Nitrosopumilaceae archaeon, assembly GCA_041477675.1. GTDB lineage: Archaea > Thermoproteota > Nitrososphaeria > Nitrososphaerales > Nitrosopumilaceae > UBA8516. Next base: position 8,128 of record JBGOUS010000003.1, on the reverse strand, counting down.
TCTTAATCCCTCTGTGCCAGCCGGACAAATTGGTTTAAACCCTGATGCTTGGCCAATAATACAACTTTTTTCATTTAGCAATAATGTTGTAATTGTATACAATAAAGGAGGTGGCTCTCAACGAGTAGAGCTATCTTATTCTGATATCCCAAATATTTCATTGACACTCGACAGAGACAGATATCCAAAGGGAGCCGAGGTTTTCGCAACCATTAATGATATGCAATTAAACCAAGATCCCTCTTCCGTTGATTCGTGGACATTTAGCATAGATTCTGCACGGGGAACTTTTTACCAAGCCTTTACTGAATCTGGATCAAATTCTGGTAATGGTGGATCGGGATTAGTAAATTTAAACCCATATCTTAGCAGTTTAAATTTTGAAAAAAACGGTGATTTGGGACTAGATCTTGGTTCTGTCGTAGAACTTAGAACGAACCAATTTCAGCCGACTTTATCAGCTACTTCTGTACTGATAACATACGCCAAAATAGTAACATTTGTAGAAACAGAACCGAATTCTGGAATCTTTGAAAGTTCTGATTACAACAATCATTCTACAATAGGAATATCTAATACTGCTCCCCGTGGTCAATCTGGATCAATAGAATACAATTCAAAGTCCACATCAATAATATCTGGTAGTTCAACAGCTTCTCTTTCCCTTGATACTCAGGGCAGTCGATTTAATCCTGGTCAAAAAGCGACCATAACACTAACTGACAACGACCAAAATTTAAACCAAGGGACAAGAGAACACCTTGATGTATTTAGAAGCTCTGCAATTATACCAACATTACAAATAGGAACACCAGTAACACTTGAACAGGCATCCAGTGTAACATTTTATCCTCAATCAGATTCTTTCAATGGTGGTATTTCATTTTCTGCAACGGTTCCTGATAAAAATTCTAAAAGACTCGTAGTGGCTGCCACTACATCTCCAGATATGACTTTTGAACAAATTACTCTGGATCTTGGAATAACAGCAAGTACTTTACAAAGTTTGTTTATAGATGTACCAACTCAGAGTGGTACCAATTGGATAAATTACGATCTTCGTTCATTTGAACAACAATTAGGAATAACATCATTTTCTGACACAAAAGTGGTATTGTATTTTGGTAGTCTAGGTTCTAATCCAGTTCAAATTCTTGGACCAGGACAAATTTCATCTGGAAAGGGACTTGTTCAGCTAGACGATGCTGTTATCGATTCTATCAATCTAATGCCCTCTTCTTCGTCAGTGTTTTTACAAATAAACCTTGATGCGTCAAATAACGATATAGGAACAGGAACTATATCCATTGAACAAGATACACAGCCAATAGTATTTGATCTGTTTTCCTTTGGAGAAAAAAATGGTCAGAGAGTTAACAATGCAATATACAGAGCGGAGCTTGAAGAAACATCATCCAATTCAGGTACCTTTACTGGCACAATGGAATATTCCGTGGTAAATCAACTTAATCAGGCTGATCCTTCTTTTATACAAAGTTTGCGTACTATTAGTAACGAAATAAAATTTCTAATAAGTGACAAACTTACGGATGAAAAAGGTATAAACTTTGCATATTCTGACGTTGCCAAAGTAGGAGTAACTGTAGGAATATCATCAAAAACTGACATTACTACTTCTTCTGGTTCTGTAACCCTAGAAAAACAAACATATCGCTTTGGACAGCCTGTAGTAGTAATTTTAACTGATCAGGACTTGAACACAAAACACGATATTATTGATATTTACAATGTCGTAAATAATCCGGCATCACCAGCAGATGACACGGTAGGTGATACAAGCGGTAACATTCTTCTTGAAATCAAAATTAAAGGATTCAGGTATCACCATTGTACCATTGATGGAGTAGAACATGGTGGACTTGGTTCTACAGGGTTTACACTCGAAGAAACGGGTACTGATACTGGAACATTCAAGGGTAGTTTCAAAATGCCGTCTCAAATATGTGATGAGGAAGGAACCAGATTGATCTCTCCTGCTGGAGGAAGCATCGAGGTAAGCTATTTTGACTTTAGGGATGCTTCAGGGCAACCTCGAGAAATTGGATTAACGTTTCCAAAATCTTCAAATTCACAAAATGAAATCAAAATAGAATCAGATTCGAAACAAAACATAAGTGTGAAAAAAATACAGATGAAAGACTCATTTGATAGACTTTTACTACAAAACCCAATAGTTGGTCAAAAAATTAATTTTGCAACAGAGATATCAAATAATAATCAGAAATCGCAAGGATATTCCTACATTATACAAGTCAAGGATGACGACGGCAAGATTGTAGATTTACATTGGATTGATGGAATTGTAGAACCTGCTAAGAAAAAAACTACAGAAATTCTATGGGAGCCAAAAATTTCTGGTAAGTATACAGTAGAAATTTTTGTATGGGATGGGATTGATTCAGCAATACCATTGACAACCAAAACAGAATATCGTCTAAATGTTGTTTCACATTAGATTCCTAATTCAAAAATTGTATTTTTTCTTATAAGGTGATACCGCACGTAATTCAGCAACTACATTTTTTAAAATTTCAACTGTACCATCAATCTCCTTTTCAGTATTTGCTGTGCCAATTGTCAAACGTAAGGAACCCGTAACTTGTTCATGAGAAAAACCCATGGCTTTTAGAACATGTGATGCTTTTTGTATTCTGACTGAACATGCAGAGCCGGTAGACGCAGCAACCCCGTTCTCATCAAGTTTAATTATCAAATCCTCGCCATTCACACCAAGAAATGTAAAATGAGTGTTGTTTGGTATCCTTTTTTCTGGATGTCCATTAAAAGTCACATAAGGAATTTCTTGTAATACTTTTGTGGTGAGATTTGTAGATAGTTTTCTAAAATGCCTTTCATTTTGCTCCATGTTATCTTTTGCCAATTGACAAGCTTTGCCAAAACCTACTATGTTAGGTACGTTTTCTGTGCCTGATCTGAGGCCATTCTCTTGTCCGCCTCCAAGTATCAAAGGATCCAAATTTGTTCCACTCTTAATGTATAATGCACCAATCCCCTTCGGACCATTTATCTTGTGGGATGAGATAGACAATAAATCAATACCAAGATCTTCTACATCAATTGGTATCTTTCCTATTGCTTGTACTGCATCAGTATGCATTAGTATTTTGTTTACATGAGCAATTTTACAAATTTCTTTAATTGGCTGAATTGTCCCTACTTCATTATTTGCAAACATTATACTGATGAGACATGTATCAGCAGAAACTGCATTTCTCACATCATCCAGATCTACTAACCCATATTTGTCTACAGGAAGATATGTTACTTGAAACCCCTCCTCTTCAAGACTTTTACATGGTTCTAGTATTGCATCATGTTCTATAGATGATGTGATTATGTGTTTCCCTCTGTTCTTATAAATAATACCGTAAAGTGCAGTATTATTTGATTCAGTACCGCCAGAAGTTAGTAGAATTTCTTTAGGTTCTGCATTTATCAGCGCAGAAATTCTTTTTCGTGCATTCTGAACTGCCATTGAAGCAAGGCGACCATATTTATGAATTGAAGAAGGATTGCCAAATTGTTCTCTGAAATATGGAATCATTTCATCTACGACTTTTTCATGAACTTGAGTTGAGGCAGCGTTGTCTAGGTATATCAATCTGTAATCACATTGAGCTTACCTGATCTGTAGCCATCAGGATCCACAACAACCGATTTGAATCCAATTTTTTTCAGTTCTGAATATAACCTAGCGAATCTGTTCTTGTCTGCTAATAATTTGATCTCTTCAGGCAGGACTTCAATTTTTGCTATTCCATCTAAATCTCGCAAGCGAACCTGCTTTACGCCAAACAGTTGTTTTATCATGGTTTCTCCACTTTCAATTCTTGCAAGACGTTCTGCCGTTACTTGCTGTCCCCATGGTATTCGTGAGGCAAGACAAGAATTTGATGGCCTGTCATAAACAGAAAGCCCAACACTTTTTGCATGATTTCTTACCTCGTCTTTCGTAAATCCTATATCTACAAGTGGGCTCTTTATCCCATTTTCTCTAAATGCCATTATTCCAGGTCTATAATCTTTAAGATCGTCAAGATTTGTACCATCTACTATGAGATCAGTATTTTCCATTTTTGCAATTTCTAGTAAATGTTCTGATAATTCTATTCTGCAATGAAAACATCTAGTCTTATCATTTTTAATAAATTCACTGTTTTCAAGTTCATTGTATTCTATAATTCTATGACGTATTCCAATCTCAGAGCAAATTTTCTTCGCAGATTCTAATTCGTCTTGTGCTAAAGTCTTGTAATCAGCTGTTACTGCTAAGGAAGATGATCCACCTGATTGATATGATGCATATGCTACAAGTGCGCTGTCAACTCCGCCTGAAAGTGCAATTATTGCCTTGTTCTTATTTTCAAACCATTGTATTAATTCATCAAGTTTTGTCATTTTGCACCGATTTTTTGATTGACATGAGATCTGATAATATCATTGGCATCTTTAAATGATAATGAAAGTGAGTCTGCAACCAATTTGACATCAGAAGATTCTATCTTGAAATTTTTCATGATGTCTCCACTCTTTACAACCTTGCATTTTATGGCAAAGTTTTTTCCACGAATTATAATAGGCACTGTTACCATAACCCGTGGAACCACGTATCTTGAAGAGGCTCTAATTCTAACTCCTAAGGTACCTGTTTCTGATACAAGTGTATCAAGTATATTGTTTACAGATTCTGAATTACAAATTATTGATACAAGATGGGCGGGTCTACCCTTTTTGGTTATTGCAGGAGAAACAGTAATGTCCTTTGCGCCGCTTGACATGATCTTATCAATCATGTATCCCAACACCTCGCCTGATATGTCATCTATATTCGTTTCAAGTATGTGTACCGAGTCCTGTTGAAAATGAACCGTTTCTTCTCCTTTAACAATTTTTAATACATTCGCAAATCCTTCAAAGTTCTTTTTTCCAGCACCATATCCAATAGACTTTACTTTCATTGAAGGGTAAAATTCAAAGCAATTCTTTGTTAAATTTACTAGAAGACTTGCACCAGTAGGAGTAGTCAGTTCTTCTTTTATTTGACCTCCTGAAATGATTATGTCCGTGTTTTTGAAAATTTCTAAAATAGCACTAGCTGGGTTTGACACAGTTCCATGTGAAAAACTAAGTGTTCCACCACCAACTGCTACTGGTGTGGAAATTATTTCATCTGAAAAAAAATTTAAATCATCTAACGCTATGGCTGTTCCAACAATGTCCACAACAGTATCAATACTTGAAGCTTCATGAAAATGAACTGATTCTGTAGGCTCACCATGTATTTTTGATTCTGAATTTATTAAAGATTTTATAGTCTGACTTGCAAAGACTTTGGCCTTCTCAGATAAACCAATTTTATCTAATGCTAATGTTATGCATTCTTGAATTTCTATGCCTCTTCGTTCATTTGCATTTTCTTTTATGTCCAGTAAAAGATACGTTGCTTCAGTACCATGTTTGACAGTTTTTTTAAAATCAATCTTTTGAATCTTAGAACCAGAAAGATAATTTTCTGCGACATAGGCTCCATCAATTACTTTTGTTTTTTTTGCACCTATATCTATCAGAGCAGATAGCAGCATGTCACCTGAAATTCCTGCAATCTGTGAATCTATTATTACTACCATTGAAATTGAAAACCTCTTAGAATGCATATAAATTGTAATTTTGTTCTAGAGATTTTCTATTCAATGATTATTGTCGTGTTATTTGTATACAATAATTATATAAATTCAAATCAAACTATGGATTATATTGATATAGTTTAATTGAATCTAACAAAATTTCGATTTAATGAAATTATATTTAAATTATTATAGAGATATTCTACGTTAGAATGTGTAAAATTAGTGACTATGGACAAATTCTAGCACAACGAGAAACGGGCTTAACTTATTCGGAAATTCAAGTCCTACGAAAAAAGACCAATCGAAAATTACAACACAATCCAGGACTGAGACCAATATCAGTTACATGGACACAAAAGTGGAAATAAAGAAAAGACCAGAACGTAAACTATTAGAGATCATTTCCTAACATTCAACTTTTTAATTTATGCGAATCGTGAGGTTTAATTAGCGATTAAAATCACGCCTGTTTATGATTACTATTGTAGGAGCTGGAAGAGTAGGCGGTGCTGCAGCGCTTTTTTCTGCCCTTAGGAAGCTTTCTGATGAAATTCTTTTACTAGATATTGTTCAAGGACTACCACAAGGTGAAGCTATGGATCTAAACCATATGTTATCAGAACAAGGAATTGACGTAACCATACGAGGTTCTAACGATTATTCTGAAATGAAAGGATCTGAAATAGTTGTTGTGGTAGCAGGTTCTGGAAGAAAACCAGGAATGACAAGAATGGATCTGTTAAAAATAAACACATCAATTGTAAAAGGAGTTGTGGAAAATATCAAAAAATACGCAAATGATTCTATGATTATACCAGTAACAAATCCGCTTGATCCTATGGCTTATCTTACCTACAAAGTGTCAGGATTCGAAAAGAATAGAGTGTTTGGAATGGGTAACATGCTTGATTTGTCAAGGTTTAAACAATTCATACATGAAGCGACAGGTTTTTCACGTGATTCCATAAGATCGCTTGTGATTGGTGAACATGGAGAAAACATGCTGCCACTAGCACGATTTTCATCTGTAGAAGGAATTCCTCTCATATCCTTGTTATCAAAGCAAAAAATTGAAGAAATTGTCCAAAACACTAGACAGGTTGCAGCCAAAGTAATTGAATTAAAGGGGGCTACTGTCCATGCACCTGGAAATGCAATTTCATCAATTATTGAAGCAGTGGTAAGAAATACAAAACAAGTTATTCCAGTTGCAACCTATCTTGATGGTGAATACGGTTACTCAGATGTTTCAATAGGTGTGCCGGCAGTAATTGGTAAAAATGGGGTGGAAAAGATAATTGAACCTGATCTTGATTCTGATGAAAAAGAGTGGTTCAAAAAGGGAATAGATAGTGTTAAAAATGCTATATTAAACATGGAATTCTGATTAAATTTTTAACCAGATGCATATTAGAGACATCACGTGGAACTTATAGAAATTTTGGAATCATTGAAGCTAGGAAAGCTTACAGTATTACAAGCAAAGAAAATGCTCTCGATTTACTCTGTAGAAAAGATAGAAAATTTCGCAAAACTTGATGTTGGAAGAAAACTCAGGCGTGGAATTCCAGAGGTTATTTTTGCAGAAAAAAAACAGCTGAACGAAATGAAAAAAATAATGCTTAAATCAATAAACAGATCAAATTCCATCCTGATATCACGTATCAGCAAGAATGATTATGAAAAGATCCTTTCATTTTCAAAGAAAAACAAGATAAAAACAAGACTTGGAAAGAATACTACCTCTATCCTATTTTTCAAAAACCTTCCACATCGTTCTGGTGGTCGAGTAGGAATATTGACTGCTGGAACTTCCGATATTGGTGTTGCAGAAGAGGCAAGACTTATGTGTGAAGCGATGGGGTGCACGTGTATTTCTAGTTATGATGTAGGTATAGCTGGATTGCATCGAGTATTTCCAATTATGAAAAAAATGATAAAAGAAGAAGTTGATGCAATCATAGTTGTTGCAGGAATGGAAGGTGCTCTTGCATCTATAGTCTCCTCACTTGTTGATATTCCCGTTATAGGCGTACCATCTTCAGTTGGATACGGTTATGGAGAAAAAGGAATAGCTGCGCTTGCCTCAATGTTACAAAGTTGTACTCTTGGTTTATCAGTGGTGAATATAGATAATGGCATAGGTGCTGGTGCTATTGCATCTAATATTGCTAATAGAACTAGAAGAAAAAGATCTATGCCTTGAGTATTCCAAGATTTGATAATTCTGTACCCAATCCATATCCTAAGAGTGCAATTCCAGTTCCAAGTCCCGCCATTTCTAATCCACCTTTTATTATGTTTAGATTTGCCATCTTTGATTTAATTGCTCCAATTACAAAAGATGCAGAAAGACTTGTTCCTATTGCAATCAAAAGTGGTATGTGACCATCTGCAAAGAAATATGGAATAATTGGCAAAATTCCTCCTATTAGAAAAGATCCAAACATCCTTAATGC
>JBGOUS010000196.1:0-2601 GCA_041477675.1 Nitrosopumilaceae archaeon | reverse complement strand
TGTCTATGTGGTCTGCAAGAAGAATTGATGGTTCATCTTCGGAAAGCTTGACGCATGCTACCCACACTCCATACGCGTGTATCTTCCAGAGCAGTTCGCCTTTGAGCACTTTGGTATAATAATTAACAGATGACTCTATGTCTGGAGCCGGGACGTAAAGGAAATCAAGGGACTCGAACATAAACTATTCACCTAATTATTTTTGGTTGTAATAGAGTTGTTGTTGGTAATGAGCGGAACATAAAATGGAACTTTACTATTCCGTTTCCTTATGGAGTCGAACTTATTTTACGCACATGATGGGAATCATGTTCCATCGGGTTCTCCATAACTTTGAATCAGACCTCCTACTATTTTTTTAAAAATTGAAGCATCAAAAAGAAGTCAAAGAAAACAAATGAATACATACAATCTTCATCAAATTATCATAAATGGCAAACGATCAAAGAAGCAGATTTCCAGACTGGGATAATCTCTACAGACAAGATGTAAAGACTATGCCATGGTACAACGAAAAACTGGACACTGATTTGGAAAACGAGATAAAACAAAGAAAAATTAGAAAGGGAAGATTTCTTGATCTAGGGACTGGCCCAGGAACACAAGCAATGCAACTTGCAAAAATGGGTTTTGATGTAACTGGGACAGATTTGTCAGAAAACGCAATACAAAAGGCAAGAAACCTTGATGACAAGATCAATTTTATGGTAGATGACATACTAAATTCCAGATTAGAAAAAAATAGTTTTGATTATATCTTAGATAGAGGTTGTTTTCATGTTTTGCCTAATGACAAATGGAATCAGTATGGCAAAAAAATACATCATATACTTGATGAAAATGGATTGTTCTTTCTAAAATGTTTTAGCACAAAAGAAGCGAAGCTAGACTATGGTCCTTACAGGTTTTCTGAGCAAGATATAAGAAATATTTTTGGCAAAGACTTTGTGATTGAAAGCGTCATTGATACTGTTTATCAAGGTACACTTGATCCATTTCCAAAGGCATTGTTTATAGTAATGAGTAAGAAATTATACAAGCAAGCAATTCCTTAAGACTCTGTGACCTTTGGACTGTGTCCACTCTGCAAATTGCATAGGGATCTTGTCATGAAAGAATTTAACAAAAATGGTAAACAAATTTGGATTTGTGAAGACTGTTTTAAAAACAAAAAATAAAAAGTGAGTTGTTAAAGCTCATTATTCGGTAGCCATTCGCACCAATTCAGTAATTGGTTTTCCTTTTCCTTGAGAAAGAGCAGATATTCCACCATTCAAACTTTCAGCTACGATGCCTTTTCCCGCAAGTACCTTGGCAACCATGAGCGAAGTATTTCCCATCATGCAAATAAGAAGTGACTTGCCATCACCACCTCCTAATGCTGAATCCAATTCCTTTGGAATCTCTTGGGTCATCAAAAGTCGTTCGACATCTCTTGCCTTTGGGACAAAGATCTTGCTTTGATCAAAACCTAGCGAATTTGCAATTAGTTCTATTCCTTCCTTGCTTGGAGTATACATTGTGTGAATCCAGAGAACTCTATTGTAGCTACCAAGGTCAGAAACAGCTTCTTTTAGGTCAACTTGCAGGCGATTCTGCTTTTTTCCAATAGTTTCCAAGTTCTTTTTGTACTTTTGGATTCCATCAGCAATTATTGCAACAAACTTTCCTCCATTGCCAAAGTTTGCCATCTGCGTCACTGCATAAAGCGCAAGCGCACTGCTTTCCCCCATATCATAGCCTTTGTCTACAAAAAATTTCAGCAGATGTCTTGCAGGTCCAAAATCTACCTCATGTTGTCCTGCATATCTTTCAGGTTCATAAAACTTTAAACCAGACGCCTTGCCTTTTGTCCTAATTCCTGCAACATCTTGATCACCCAGCGGAAAAACTACATGTAATGATTTTTTTCCATATTTTTCCATCACATATCTGCTCAGACCGCCGGATGTGCCACCTGTACCAAATGTGCAGACAATTTTGAAATCTGCAAGAGACTGGCCATGTTCTTGCAATTGTTGGTCCACCTCCGCACCTGTCACAGTTCTGTGTACGTCGATGTTCAACTCGTTGTCGTACTGCTCAGGACAGAAACAGCCGTAGATCTTTGCAAGAAGCTTTGCCAAGTTAATGATGTCCTGTTTTGCAAGTAGTGCTTCCACCTCAGAAGTTGATCTATCAAAAACTGTAACGTCAAAACCTAATTCAGCAAGCTGCGAGCGAATGTTTGCAGCTGTGGCTTTGGCAACCAAAAGATTCGGATTGTCCTTCATTCCGGGAGCTGGGCAGATGTCCATGTCCAGATTCAAGATTTTTATTTTTTCGTTTCTCAACTCTTCAAACACTCCTTCCTGAAGCTTTCTTGAAACAAGTGTAACAACATTTAGGCCAAGCTTTCCAATCAATCCTAGAGCAATTCCAAAGTTTCCAGAAGTCGCCTCAAATATTGTGTCTTTGCCCCTGATCTTTCCTGTTGTAATGGCATCATGGATGATGTGAACTGCAGGCCTCGCTTTGATAGAGCCTGCAAGCAAGTTTGAATCAAACTTGCCGAACACTTGAAGATCTAAATCAGCAAGATTCAGGCCAAACTCTTTTCTT
>JBGOUS010000075.1:0-5379 GCA_041477675.1 Nitrosopumilaceae archaeon | reverse complement strand
GGAAAGTTTTCTTTCAAAGTTAAAGGGAATAAAAGATCCAGAACAAAAAAGAATGATAGTAGGCGAACAATTCATTCACATATTTACTGAATTTGCTGAAAAGAATGGTCCTTTCAAATGGCTTGCGCAAGGAACGCTCTATCCAGACGTGATTGAGAGTGGTGTCTCAAAGGGGCCTGCGGCTGTAATAAAAACACACCACAATGTTGGAGGCTTGCCTTCTTGGCTAAATATGCAGATTTTAGAACCATTGCGTTTTCTTTATAAGGACGAGGTAAGAAAAGTTGCAAAAGCACTTGGAGTACCAGACAAACTCTCAAATCGTCATCCATTTCCAGGACCTGGTCTTGCAGTTAGAATAATTGGAGAAGTGACACCAGAAAAGTTGCAGATTTGCAAACTTGCAAGTAAAATTGTAGAAGACGAGATCATGACAGCTGGATGGTATGATAAGGTTTGGCAAGCATATGCTGCAGTAGGAGATGATAAAGCAGTAGGGGTGGTAGGGGATGAAAGAAAATATGGTCACATTGTTATTGTTCGTGTTGTAAATTCCATCGATGCAATGACTGCAGACTGGACAAGACTACCTCCAGAAGTTTTGGAAAGAATAAGCAATAGAATTACAAATGAAGTAGATGGTGCAGCTTGGGTTAGTTATGTGATTTCGAGTAAACCACCAGCTACTATCGAGCCGCAGTAAAAATGGTTAGCCCCACTTATGTACAAAAATTTCCGCAACTAGATTATAACGTAGATTATGATTTGCTGAAGAAGTTTTATTTTATCCATTTTTAACCATTTTATCTAAGATACAGTAGCTAATGATAATACTTCTTGCATTGTTGGTGATATACCATTTGAACTTCCAACATAAAGTGATGCTGCAGTATTTGCAAAAAATAATCTTTCCTTCACTTCAAGGCCAGCGAGATAACCCAGAATATTTGCAGCGTCCCAAACATCACCTGCTCCAGTAACAGACTTTACTTCAATGGGAAGTGATTTCACAAATTCTACTTCTTTTCCATTAGACCAAAATGATCCATTTGATGTGTGTAGATCTACAGTAATGGAGATTTTTTCTGAGAGACTAGAAACTAGTTTTTTGGTTTCTTTATCATTTGAGATAATTCCCAGACCAAATTGTTTCAATAAAATGTTGCATTCGTTCTCATTCAGACATAAAGAATCAAGGCTTGAAGCAAGTTCTGATATGGCTTCTTTGAATTCACTTGGTCTTGATTGTATGTCTGCAGGATCTAGAAAATGAAGTGATTTTATAGATTTGCTAAATACATATTTGGATAGTTCTGTGCCTTTTTCGTTACTTGCCCAGTTTGTAACCATAATTGCATCTGCATTTTGAATTGCGTTTTGTTCCTTTTGTCCTAGTTTTTCAGGTCCAAAATTCTCATTGTCACCTAGATCAGAGAGCATTATATTTACTGGATGCCCATTATTACTAAATTCAAGTGATGTGGTTCTACCAGGATTTCCATCAATTAAAAACAATGAACAATTTGGAAATTCAGAAAATGCTTCGTGTAAAATATGGGAGCTTGATTTGTTAGCTATTGTGATTAGTGAAACTGGTGCACCAAGTTTTGCAAGTGCATAGGCAACATTTGTTGCATTTCCACCTTTTAGATCTGTTTGTGGAATACCTCTTATACTTCCACCAAGTTGGCTCTTTTTTAAAATTTTATCATATAAGGTTACGATATTTTGTATTTTTATTATCCTGTCTAGAAAAAAGTCATTTAAAACAACCACAGAACCAACAATGTTAAGATTCTGTAGTTTCTCCAACATGAGAAATTTTTAGCCCATCGGAGGATGAGAACCACGTCCACCCCCTCCCTTGGCACCGGATGAGGCAATCACATCATCAATTCTTAGAATCATACAAGCAGCTTCTGTTGCAGATTTTATTATCTGCTCTTTTACTGCTACTGGTTCAATGATATCAAGTGAGTACATGTCTGCTATGCGTGTGTTTCGTGCATCGATTCCAGTCCACTTTTTGCCTTGCGCTTGCTTTGCTCTTAATGTTATCATGGTATCTATAGGATCCATCCCGGCATTTTCTGCAATGGTAAGTGGGATGATTTCTAACGCTTCTGCATATTTTTTAATTGCCAATTGTTCTCGTCCCTCAAAGCGGTCTGCCCAGTCTTTAAGACCTGAAGCAAGATATGCTTCTGGAGCACCACCACCTGCAACAATTGCTGGTTTTTCAATTACATCTTTAACAACCATTAAGGAATCATGCATTGATCTATCAACTTCATCAACTACTCTTTGTGAGCCTCCTCTTAGAAGAAGTGTTACTGCGTGAGGATTCCTGCAACCTTCAATAAACACCCACTTGTCTGTTTCAACTTTTTTTTGCTCCACATGTTCTGCAGAACCAAGATCTTTTGATGTTATATCGTCAAGATTGGTGATGATTGTTCCACCTGTTGCTTTGGCAAGCTTTGTCAGATCACTTTCTTTTACTCGTCTAACAGCAAGTATTTCTGCCTTGGCAAGATAATGTTGTGCTATATCATCAATGCCTTTTTGACAAATCAGAACATTTGCTCCTACTTCTATGATTTTATCAACCATTGCTTTGATCATTCTATTTTCTTCTTCAAGAAACATCTGCATTTGAGTCGGGTCAGTTATTCTAATTTCTGCACTCATCTCCGTTTTTTCAATTTCAAGTGCTGCATTCACAAGTGCAATCTTTGCCTTTTCTATCTTGGTTGGCATTCCACTGTGAACTACTTCTTTATCTAAAACAATTCCTTTAATGAGAGAAGTGTTTCGTATTGAACCACCTGCTTTCTTTTCTACCTTCACGTTATCCAAATCTACTTTGTATTTGTCGCCTTGTTTTTCTACTACTTGTAAGACTGAGTCTACAACAATCTTGGAAAGCATGACGCTATCTTCAGAAACAAGTTTTGATTCCATGCTAGTTCTTGCAATTTTATGGAGAATTTCCTTTTCCTCTGGATCCACTTGTTTAGCAAGTTCAGAAAGAAGTGAAAGAGATTTATCGGCTGCTGCTTGATATCCTTCTATTATAACCGTAGCATGTACATTTTTTTCCAAGAGTTCCTCTGCTTTTGCCAATAATGAACCAGCGAACACTACAGAAGAGGTAGTACCATCGCCTACTTCATTGTCCACAGTCTTTGCAATTTCTACCATCATTTTTGCAGCTGGATGTTGAACATCAATTTCTTTTAGAATTGTTGCACCGTCATTTGTAATAGTTACATCACCAAGCGAATCTACAAGCATCTTGTCCATTCCTCTTGGACCCAGGCTTGTACGTACAAGTTCTGCTACAAGCTTTGCGGCTGCTATGTTGTTCTTCTGTGCATCTCTGCCTTTTTGTTGAAGTGCACTTTCTCTTAATACTAAAACCGGACCCTGTGGAGTTTGTTGAATTGAAGCCAAAACTAATCCCTGTTTTTGTGATAGTTTGATGCCCCCTTTAATACCTTATTGAGCTAGAACGTTCAGATATGTTCTGTTTTTTATATCTACAATTCCAGTGTAAAGGATTCGTATATCAGGCAAGGCAAGGAATGGGAGAAAGAGTGGGATAAGATATGGGTTTTTGAATTTGCAACCTGCATCGACTATTTTTGAGTTCACCTCCGAAAATTCTAAAAGTGCCGCATCAAACGGTAGAGTCGAGACCAAACCGGCAATTGGAAGAACAAATTTGGCGAGAATCTTTTCATTTTTTACCACTATTACTCCCCCCTGCATCTCAATCAAGGTATTTGCAGCAAATGCCATATCTTTCTCATTAGAACCAATAATCACCATATCGTTTTCATGAAATGTAGAAGTTGATCCAAAGGCACCTATGTCTGCACCAAAGTTCTGTAAGAACCCGACTATGTATTTTCCTGTCCCATGTGTTCTGTCAATGGCAGTAACCTTCCATACATCTTTGTCACTAGAAGGAATCACATTACCATCTTTGGTTTGCAATTCCTCAAAACTTTTTTGCGTAATTATTTCAGTATTTAGTCTGATTACAAGAGCTTGTACAGAAGGGCTTGAACTTTTAATGATAAAGTCTTTTTCTATAAACTTATGATTAACTTTGACAGTTTTTGTTATCCATGATGGAATCTTTGGTTCTTTTAGCTTTGTAACTATTGAACCGTGCGATACAACAAGATTACCACCGACAAAGACCTTTGTTGGTTTAAGTTTATCAAGATCATCGAAGACTAAAATATCGGCAATTTTCCCTGGTGCAATTCCGCCATAGTCTTTTCCCATATTGTAATAATCAAAGCAGTTTTTTGTAGCCATAGTAATTGCATCAACAGTATCCAATCCAAGACTAACAGATTTTCTTATACAATGATCAATATGGCCAAACTCTAAAAGATCTTTTGGATTTACTCCATCGGAGCAAAACATAAGCCTGTCAAGATGAGTTCCGTTTGCAAGTAAATTTGGGATTATTTTGTCTAAATCTCTTCTAATAGAACCTTCTCTCATCATTATCCACATACCAAGTCTAAGTCTCTCAATGACTTGATCAAAGTCAATTGGTTCATGACAGGAAAGAATTCCTGAAGCAATGTAGGCATTTAGCTTTTTGTCACTTGCACCTGCAGTATGACCATTTATGACATAACCATTTTCTAACATGTTTTTCAGAGTCTGCATTGTTTTTGTATCCAAGTTTGTAACTTTGGTCCAAGAAAAGACCTCACCAAGGCCTAATACATTTTCTAAACGTAAGGCCAATTTTTCTTCAGCTTGACTCAATGTCTTTGCATGACTGAATTTCCTGTCTACCGGTAAACCCCCTGGAATAACATGAAAAAATCTTATGGGCAGATTTTCTGTGAGCTTGATAAATTCTCTAAAACCTTTGTAGCCACAAACACTTACAATATCAATAGGATCTGAAAATAGAGATGTCGTACCACAAAGAAGAGATTTTTTTGCAAGCTCGGATGGTAAAATGTACTTGTCTACATGCGTATGCGAATCTGCAAATCCTGGTGTGACATATCGTTTTTCCAAATCAATAACTACGGTTTTCTCTCCAACTGTGTGTGATGCATCAGTTCCTACGTACGCAATTCTGTCTTTAAAGATAGCAATTTGTGTTCCCTGAGTTATTTCTCTAGAATAAACATTAACAAGCATACAGTTTTTCAAAACGAGGTCAGCTTTTTTCTTGCCCATTGCTACAGAATTCAATGATGAAATCATCGCAGCAAGTGAACTTGATCTCACGGATAAGAGTCAGTTTTTGATACTATTATAGATTCAAAGCGATGTTTAAATTACGGTCAAGGGCGGTTTTCTTTTATGAACATGCCAAAGGAGGTCAGAAGATAT